>CAZTVP010000447.1:0-2767 GCA_964616995.1 uncultured Comamonadaceae bacterium | reverse complement strand
TGTGTTATCAGATAACGGCTCATCGTTAGTAAAGACAAATGAAGTACTCGGCTCTATGGACATGCAAACCATTTATCCTCAAGACGAGCTTTTATTTGTAGGTACAAGGTCTTCTATGGAAATTTATGATGTTTCTAGTCCAAGTAATCCAAATTATGAATCTTCCTATCCACATACAGATGCTTGTGACCCAGTGCTTCCTTTTGAAGATGACGTAGCATACGTAACGGTAAGAACAGGAGATTTCTCTAACTGCCCAGGTGATGAGAATGAATTATTAGTATTAGACATTTCTAATGTAAACCAACCCGAACAAAGAGCTGCTGTTCAGCAAGTAAGTCCTTATGGTATGGCCATAGAAAATGACGTTCTTTATGTTGGAAATGGCGCAGCAGGATTATATATGTATGACATTACGAACAGGTTTAATCCTGTGTTAATGGGCTCTGACCCTAATATTCAAGCTTACGATGTAATTCCTCATCCATCTATAACTAACTTGATATTAACTTCTGGCCCAGCTGGAATAGAACAGTATGAATACAATACAGAAACGTTAGAGTTTAATCTAATAAGCCATATACAGATTTAATGAGAGCAGCTGCTATTCTCATATTATTACTATCATGCTTGGGGTGTATTCCCCAAGCTTTTAGTCAAGCTGAAATAGATACAGAAGAAGTTTCATTAGAAACTCATGATGGCTCTGTTTTTAAAGGAAAGCTAATTTCTGAAAACAATTCAGAGACAAGCTTAAAAATACTCACTGGTGATACTATCACTTTTGATAATTATTCTATTCTGAGTAAATCTGAATCCAGAGATATTATGGTCTATCCTTTTCAGCGTTTTCATTATGTGAATGGATGGCATCTAAACTATGCTCTAACTATAGGTGGTAATGATGTAGGTAATCACTCGGCTTCAGATATTTCCATTAATAAGAGAATCAATAAAAGGCTCACCTTAGGAGTAGGAATAGGGTCTAAATCGAATTTTACTTCTGTTGTATTACCAGGTGGTGATATACCAGTAGAAACCGTTTTTAATCATGTTAGCACCACCTTTTTCGGGCAGGGCCGATACTATTTTACTGAAGGTAAAAGAAGATGGTATGTACACGCTAGAATGAGCTATTTGAGAGGAAGAGACTTTGGATGGGATGTGATTCAAAGCGGAGATGGTTTTGCAGTGGAATACGGAATAGGAATGGTGAGGGCTTCTAAATCAAGATGGAGACTCTTCGGTGAAATTACTCAAAGTCATTCCTATGGCACTGGCTCATGGGTTAACCCCAGTATTTCTGGCCAAGTTAGTGGCGATTATAACATTTGGTTCAATCGTATCTCTATTACTGCCGGTGTTGAATACAACCTTCAAGGAAAGCATAAAAAGAAGAAATATCAATCTAAGTTTCGTCTGTAATAGACTGATTTGAGATAACGCCCTTCAGGAAATCCATCTCGTTCTGGATGGTCTATGTCATGCCCAGCTTTATTTATGAGTTCAAAGGATGAGTTAGACTGAGAAATCACTTTTTCAGTGAGTTCATAAAATTCCTCTTGCTTTATTCTGGAGGAGCATGATGCCAGTAATAATATACCACCTCTAGAAACCAAGTGAGTTCCTAAATTTGCTAGTCTGGAGTACTGATAAAGTGCTTGTTCTATTTCTGATTTTTGCTTGGCAAATGAAGGCGGATCTATAATTACTATGTCATATGTTTTCCCTTCTGTTTTTAAGCGGTGCAATAGCTGAAACGCATCTCCACCAAGCGTAATATGTTCACCAGAATGAGGATTAAGAGCCGCGTTTTTTTCGGCTAAATCCAATGCAGGTTGGCTGATGTCTATGCTCGTTACTTCTTTAGCGCCACCAGCAAGTGCATGAACAGAAAATCCTCCAGCGTAGCTGAAAACATCCAGCACAGTTTTCCCTTCAGACATCTGTCCTATCTTAATTCTATTCTGTCTGTGGTCTAGGAAAAAACCTGTCTTGTGACCTTTTAAAACATTGGCGCTGAACTTTACTCCGTTTTCATGAAATAGAATTTCTTCTGATGGTAATTCTCCATGCAGGAGTTCACCTTCTGAAAAACCACTAGAATTATCAGCTAAGTTTCTGCTCATTCTTAGAATGATGCTCTTTGGCTTTACTTTTTCTAGCAATGCGCTTGAGAGCTGATTTAGCCATGGCAGCCAGGCGGCTGAATAAATTTTGAGTACAGCATTTCCATCATAAACATCACATATCACTCCAGACAAGTAGTCTGCTTCACCGAAGAGTAATCTATATGCATTGGTAATTTCAGGAAAAAGCCCTTTTCTCTTAGCTGAGGCTTCTTCTATCTTTTCACCGAACCACTGCTCTCCTACTTGAACACCCTTAGGTTCTAATACCTTAATCCTGATTGGCGATTCACAGTCGAATAATCCTACCGCCAATAGTTTATTCGTCTTTTTCAAATAGATAATGGCTATATCTCCAGACTGAGGTTCTTCTGATTCTTTAACTATGCTATTCGAGAAAATCCACGGATGACCGTTTCTTGCGAGTTGCTCAGCTCTATTGGTCAGTTTTACCGCTATTCTTTTTGGTTCTGTCATTCCTTTTTTGCACCGCTAAAGTAACTCTTCAGAAACATCATAAATGACCTAAAATAAGTGGAGATGAAATTTTTCTAATTGGAAATGAACCTTTTTAAAAACTCAGTGTACGGGTGAACAAATATCCATACTCATGAATCGAATTTTACTATTGGCGGCCG
>CAZTVP010000446.1:0-2767 GCA_964616995.1 uncultured Comamonadaceae bacterium | reverse complement strand
GCAAAAGTATTTCACCTCGAGAATAGAATGCTCTCAAAATGAAAGAAAAACCTCAGGACAAATGAAAGTTTCTTAGACGATTTTACAATTTTTCAAAACGAACTCTGCTGTGTAATTTATTCGCTTTACATTTGTGCTTTGATGCAGTTTTTATACCCTGGAATTCTATACGCCCTAGCAGCTATCTCCATACCGATTCTGGTGCATCTTTTCAATTTTAGACGGTTTAAGAAAGTTCAGTTTTCTAATGTGGAATACCTGAAAGAAAATGGAGACCAAGTCCAAGAGTAAAATCAAGCACTTTCTCATCTTATGTGCTCGTGTGCTGGCTTTGGCTTCTATCATCCTTGCCTTTGCGCAGCCATTTATACCTACAGGAGATAATGTGGCCAAAACTGGTGTGAAAACCGTAGGACTTTATATAGACAATAGCTTTAGCATGGAGAGCGAGAGTGAGTCTGGAAATGTCTTAGAAATAGCTAAGAATAAAGCACTTGAGATAGTGAAATACCACTCTCCTACTGATGTTTTTCAACTGATTACGAATGACTTCGAAGGGAAGAATCAGCGGTGGCTTACGCAAGAAGAAATTACTGAGCTTATTCCTGAAATAGATTTTAGTGCGCAAAGCAGAAAGGTAACGGACGTGTATGCGCGCCATAGAGACTTGGCAGAAAAAGAAGAATCTGATAAGCATATTATATATGTACTTTCTGACCTTCAGAAGAGCGTGACCGATATAGCGGGTTTAAGTTTGGACAGTTCTTACGCGGTGCAATTCGTACCTACTCCAAGTGCTTATGCAGAAAATCTTTTTATAGATAGTGTATGGTTCAGCTCTCCCAGTAGAAATCTGAATACAGTGGAGAACTTACATGTTTCTATAGGAAATACGCTAAACTCTCCTAGAGAGAATGTTCCTGTGAAGCTATTTATTAACGGTACTCAAAAATCGATTTTAAGCATAGATTTACTGCCAGGTGTGTTTACAGATACAGTTCTTACTTATACCAATTCTTCACCCGGTTTTAAAAATGCACGAATTCAGATAGAGGATTATCCAGTGGTTTTTGATGATGAGTATTTTCTAGGGTACAATGTTTCTGAAAAAACTAAAGTGCTAGAAATTAGCGCGAATGTGAATCAGATATTCTCTAATCTTTTTAAGAACGAAGCAGAGTATGACTTTTCTAAATTCAATCAGAATCAGGTAGATTACAATAGATTTCCAGAGTTTGACCTTATCATAGTAAATCAGTTAACGCTCATTTCTTCAGGGTTACGACAGGAGTTAAACAAATTTGCCCAGGCTGGCGGTAACTTGGTAATTATACCTTCTATAGATGCAGATATTTCAAGCTATAATGGTTTATTGAGCGCTAGAAAAGCTGACCTTCTTTCTGGAGTGAAGAATGCTGAACTGAAAGTTTCTAGACTAAACACAGACCATTTTATATATAAAGATGTGTTTGACGAAACGTCTAGGAACATGCCTTTACCTAAGGTAAGCTCTTACTTTTCTTCTACAGGTTCTAGCACCACGAATAGAGATGAGCTGGTAACACTTCAGAATGGAGCTCCTTTTCTAAGTTGTTTTGAAAACGGTAATTCATACATCTATCTTTTTCATACCAGCTTAAACGCTGGTCAAACGGACTTGGCTAGTCATTCGCTGCTCGTTTATACATTGCACAGCATAGCTAATAATGCCAGAGCTTCTAGTAAGCCATTCTTTGAGCTAGGTGAAGAGGATGCTTTTACCCTAAAATCAGCAGCTGACGGTGGAGCGGAGACCATCATAAAAATGAAGAGTGCTGAAGGAGATGAGTTTATTCCAGAATTCAGGAGAAGAGAAGGTAGATTCGATATTTTTCCAGGTGAAAACGCATCTCTTTCTGGCAACTATGACATTCTTTCAGAAGATGAAACTATAGGTGTCATAGGCGTGAATTACAACAGAGCCGAGAGCCTCATAGATTATTATGATGCGTATGACCTGAAACAGGAACTCATGAAATTAGGTCTGGAAAATTACACTAGTGTAATTACCTCAGACCTGAACACCATAGCAGCTAGTATTCAAGAAGTAAACGAAGGAAAAACGCTATGGAAGTCATTTATAATTATGGCACTATTGTTTTTAGGAATAGAAATTCTGCTTATTAAATTCTGGAAGTAAGATGAACCTGCTCATTAAAAAAGCCCACATTTTTCAAGTCGGAAACTCGCTTCACGGTAAGAAGAGAGATATTCTTATCAAGAGAGGGAAAATAGTAGAGATAGCTGCTACTATTAAAGCAGATGGAGTAGAAACGTTAACTTCTAAAAACTTAGCAGTAAGTGCCGGATGGCTAGACATGAGGGCGAATTTCAGAGAGCCTGGTCATGAGTATAAAGAAGGCGTAAGAAACGGTCTTAAAACTGCCGCTGCTGGAGGATTTACTGGCGTAGTTACCATGCCTACTACACGGCCAGTAGTAGATAATCATGCTGCGGTGCAATACTTGAAAAACGCCTCCTCCCAAACCACTACGGAAATTTTTCCTGCTGGAGGTCTCAGCAGTGGTCTAAAAGGAAAACAACTCAGCGAATATCACGACCTTATGAAAGCGGGTGCCGTGGCTTTTACTGAAGATACTACTCACCTCCTGAATACGAATCTTCTCTCAAAAGCACTGGAATACAGTAAAACGCTTGGTGCTCTCATTATGACATTGCCCTATGACCCGTATTTGGTAAATGGAGGTCAAATAAATGAGGGAAAGAC
>CAZTVP010000445.1:0-2785 GCA_964616995.1 uncultured Comamonadaceae bacterium | reverse complement strand
GGAGTTCAATACGATTCACAGAACTCCGATTTTCAGTCTGAAAGAGAAATAAACGGGACTAAAAGAAAAATCCAATCTGCTCTAGCGCGACTGGATTATAGCAGAAATACTAAAATAGAGATGTACGTTAGCGCTGCGCTTCCGTTTTCTCAGGAAATAACTGAATTACAAACCTTGCCTGCACAATATTCTATACAAGCAGGCATCAATTATTTAATACGAACAAAATGAAAAGTAGAGTTTATACCATATTACTAGCTGTTTTAGCCAGTACCTTATTCTTAGCTTCATGTGATAGAGATGATGACGATGATGATAACCCTCCTATGGATCAAGAGCCCGCTGCTAAGTCCGTAATGCTCGAGCTAGAATTTACTGCAGGTACTGAGACTTTTGATTATAACACAGTTTATGACATAAATGGAACCGCGGTGCAATTCTCTGAACTCCGTTTTTACCTATCAGATTTTATGCTGCATGATGATGACGGTGCTACGGAAATGTTAGGCGGAGCTGTTTTAGTGGATGCTGCCGAGGATGAGGATTACAGTATAGGAAATACGGAATTTGACCATATTCATGAAGTGCATATGTTACTTGGTCTAAACGAGACCAATACGAGCGCAGATCCTACATTGGCCGAGGCTCCTCTTAATAATGCATCTATGCACTGGTCATGGAATCCAGATGGAGGTTATAAGTTTGTAAAAGCTGAATTCTCTGTAGATACAGATGGAGATGGCACACCTGACACTCCTCGTTCTATTCACCCGGCTACTATAGCCACAGGAAGAGATATGATGATAGAAGTACATGAAGACTCTCATGGAGATCACGCTCATATCCATCTCACTGCTGACGTATTGGATTTCTTTACAGACATAGATTTTACAGATTTAAACGGTACTCACGGAAGCACACAGCTCACTAATAAAGTGACTGACAACATGTCCATTGCGTTTAGTGCGGACTAAACTTAAAAAGAGAAAAGAATGAAGAAACTAGGTTATTTGTTTTTCCTTGCCCTTGTTTTGTCCTGCTGTGGTGATGACCCAGAACCAATAGATACAGATGGATTGTTCTATAACTCTGAGCTTAAACTAAGGTTCACTCCCACTTGGAATGGTGTACCCGTAACTGATGGTTCTGAATACACAGATCAATTTGGGAATAGACTGCTTCAGTTTAATTTTAAATTCTTCGTTTCTGAACTTAAACTGGTTTCAGAAGCTGGAGGAGAACTAGAGGTAAGTCCAGTAGAGCTCATAGAAGTGGGAGACGGAGAAGTAGAGTTAACATTTCCTATCCTTCAGGAAACAAATTATACAGCTTTCAAAATGCATACTGGAGTTTCTCCAGAGTATAACGTAGATTATGATCCAAGCACATGGCCGAATGATTTTCCATTAAGTGTTCAAGGAGCTGCTGGCATGCACTGGAGCTGGAATACGGGATACATCTTCACCAAGTTTGATGGTAAGGCTGATACTACTAATGCTGTAGAGCCTAGTTATTTATATCCTTTCTCTTTTCATGCAGGAGCAGATGATTTCTATACTCCATTCGAATATGACATGGAGTTTTACTCTGAGATAGATGCTTCTCACGAGATTCACTTTCAGATTCAAATGGAAAAATTCCTAGATGGAATCCATCAAATAGACATACGAGATGACGGAGAAACCCATACAGGAGGAGATTTTCAACTTGCGCAGCAGTTCACTGATAATTTCAATGCTAGCATACAGCTAGTGGAATGAAAAAAACAGGAATAGTCATAATACTCATTAGCTTGATTCTGGTTCAATGCCAGAATCAAGCTTTTTTAGATGATTCATTTTATTTAGACCTTCCGAGTCACTTTCCGCCCATCTCATTTCCTGAAGATAACGCCCTCACTAAAAGCCGAGTAGAGCTTGGGAGAAGGTTGTTTTATGACACACGATTAAGTGCTGATAACACGCTGTCTTGTGCATCTTGTCATTTGCAACGCGCAGGATTTACAGATCAAAAACCTTTAGCCACGGGAATTAAGAACCGTGTAGGAAAAAGAAATGCGCCCACGTTAGGAAATGTAGCTTATCAAGATAGATTATTTC
The DNA here is from genome assembly GCA_964616995.1 of uncultured Comamonadaceae bacterium. GTDB lineage: Bacteria > Bacteroidota > Bacteroidia > Flavobacteriales_D > Sanyastnellaceae > ASP10-05a. The sequence goes on along the minus strand of CAZTVP010000445.1, from coordinate 686 downwards.
TAGAAGGAGGAGTTCCTAATTTAGAGATACAGATCCTGGCACCTATAGGTGATGAAAACGAGTTTGACCATGATGTAACAGTTATAGAAAATGACCTTAGGGCTGATCCTATTTTAAACGATTTAAGCCTTAAGGCTTATGGAAAAGAGATAAACATTTACACCATTACAAGAGCTATAGCCGCTTTCGAACGGACACTCATTACTGGAAATAGCCGCTATGATCAGTTTCTTCAGGGAGACTTGGAACTTACAGAAGAAGAAAACTTGGGTATGAACCTGTTCTTCAGTGAAAAACTAGCATGTGGCACCTGCCATAGTGGACACAATTTTACTGATGGAGGTTTTCATAACATTGGCCTTTATGAAGAATATGAAGATGAAGGTAGATTCAGAATTACGAATGATGAAACTGATATAGGGAAGGTAAAAACACCAAGCTTAAGGAATGTGGAGGTAACAGCTCCATACATGCATAACGGGTCCATTAAATCATTAGAAAACGTGATAGAACACTTTGATTCGGGAGGTTTAGGACATAGGAATCAGTCTGAAATAATCGTATCTTTGAATTTAACGGATAAGGAGAAAAGTGCTTTGATAGCTTTCTTCAAAACGCTAACAGATCATGAATTTTTAAATAATCCTGATTACGGCCCAGTAAAATGAATAAGTTAAAATACATAG
>CAZTVP010000444.1:0-2786 GCA_964616995.1 uncultured Comamonadaceae bacterium | reverse complement strand
ACAGCAGACATGTTCTAAGAAGTTCACTTTCAAGATTATTGGATAAAATAGATCAACCTAAATTTTTCCAATGTCATAAAAGTTATGCTGTTAATTTAGATTGTATAAAGTCTTTTGATGGCAATTTGGGTATAATAAAAACCGACTCCCATGAAATACCTCTAAGTAGAAGAATGAAAGAGGAATTAAAGGAAAAACTAGAGGTTCTATAATTAGTACATAACCCTCCACAAGTAGAAAAATCAAAGCCTAAAACAAACAGATAGAATTTTTCGTTTCTTATCTTACCATCTGATAACACTTTTTGAAGCCTATTTCTAGATGAAGAAGATATATTTTATTCTGCTCATTTCCCTTTGCACCGCCTCTAGCATAGCTGCGCAGTCCTTTACCCAAAGTGAACTCCCTATTATAGTAGTGAACACAAATGATGAAGAAATTCCAGATGAGCCTAAAATACCGGGTACAATGGGCATCATTTATAGTGGTGAAAGTGTGCTAAATCAACTTACGGATCCTTACACGGAATATGATGGAAATATAGCCATAGAAACCCGAGGAAACAGTACTCAGGATTTTGATAAAAAGACGTATTCTATAGAGCTTAGAGATGAAAACGATCAGGATTTATCCGTAAATCTATTAGGAATGGGAGGAGAAGAAGACTGGATTCTACATGCTATGGTAATAGATAAAACACAGTTAAGGATTCCTATGAGCTTTTATCTAGCAGTGCAAATGGGACATTACGCAGCCAAATGGCGTTATGTAGAATTAGTCCTAAATGGAGAATACCGAGGACTTTACATCTTAACCGAAAGGTTAAAACGAGACGATGACCGAGTAGATATAGCCAAACTGGATAATGATGACTTGGCTGGAGATTCTTTAACGGGAGGTTATATCCTGAGAATAGACTGGTTGTGGGATGCAGAAGAGGAAGATTTTTTCGAATCTGAATATGAATCTCAGTCTGGAGACCCAATGGCTTATCAATACTATTACCCAAAAGCTCAAAATATCCAACCCGCCCAAAAGACATATATCAAAGGGTTTATGGATGATTTTGAAAATGCGGTGTTTTCAGATAATTACACAAATAGTCAGGGATTCAGATATACGGATTACATAGACGCTCAGAGTTTTGTGGATTTCTTACTGATTAATGAGCTTTCTAAAAACTCAGATGGCTATAAACTGAGTTCTTATCTGCACAAGGACAGAGATGATAATGACTCCAGACTAAAAGCCGGCCCAATCTGGGATTTTGACCAAACCTATGGCCTATCTACAGTGTGCTCCTCTCACGTTACAACCGGGTGGACTTATCTTCAAAACCAAGATGATTGTGGTGATTTAGAGAGCATGCCCATGTTCTGGCAGGCTATGATGGAAGATACTTTATTTCAAAATGCGGTTTACTGCCGTTGGAATGAACTGAGACAAGGCATTTTTCATGAAGACTCTTTATTCGCTTGGATAGATGAGTATGTTACTTTACTTGAGAATCCTCTGGAAAGAAACTTTGAAAGATGGGACTTTATCGGAGAAGATATTTGGATAGAACCAGAAGATTTCCCTCAGACATATCCTGGAGAGATTCAATACATGAAAAACTGGCTTACTTCCCGACTGAACTGGATAGACAATAATCTTCCCGGAGAATGCACTTGGAATTGGCTTAGTGTAGATGAATCTTCTTCACTGCCAGAAGTGGCGCTTTACCCCAACCCTACCGCTGGCTTGTTAGTCATTTCCGCACCAGACCTTTCTAATCAGTTCATAGATATTCTAGATGTGAATGGAAGGTTAATCAAAACTGTTAATCATTCAGGAGGAAGTCTTGTTCAAACGGATGTTTCTTCACTCATTTCCGGTCTGTATTTCTTAAGGATTTCAAATGGGGAGAGTGCCGTTATGAAGCGTTTTGTGAAGGAATAAACGAATAGTTCTTAGGCTTCTGTGATGCACATTTATTCGTATCAATCTTTATAATTATTTGGCTAAATAACCTTACTGTTCAGAATAGAACTAAATACTATTTTCGCGGTGCAAAATTTTTAAAGTGAGGTTCAATGTTCGAATCTATATCTACTAATCAGTGGTTCGCTATACTGGGATTTAGTCTTTTACTCATAGGTTATGTAGGCTATTACTTCAGTGCTAAAAACGACAAAGCAGACGAACTCAACAGACCTACCAAAGAAATCTTGAACATGCGCTACATGGGTTTCCTTTGGATGGGAATTATACCACTTGTAATCATAGCTATTTTCATTATGAGTAGCTCATATACTTGGGCTGATGTGGGTGTGAAATGGTCTTTTCCTGTAGAATCTTGGTATTGGATAGCGGGATTTGCAGCAGCGCTTATTCCTATGAATAAAATCAATGCTCCATTAGAAAACAACTTGGTGGTTTATCCTCAGATTAGAGAAAAAGTATGGAACTCAAAATTGCAACGCACAGAGTACCTTACCTGGTTTCTATACTTGCTAGGATATGAGTGGCTGTTCAGAGGGATTTTATTCTTCAGTTCTAGAGAAGTAATGGATTTTTGGCCTGCGCTTGTTCTGAACACAGTTATTTACTCTCTCGCTCATTTACCGAAAGGCTTGAAAGAAACTATATGGTCTATCCCGTTAGGAATTCTTCTATGTATAATAGTAGAGCGAGTGGAGGTATTTTACCCAGCGGTTATCATTCACTTTACTCAAGCCGCAAGTAGTTCTTACTTTAGCCTAAGAGCACACTCAGAAATGTCTATTGTGAAAAAATGAAGGTAT
>CAZTVP010000443.1:0-2786 GCA_964616995.1 uncultured Comamonadaceae bacterium | reverse complement strand
GAATCTGTGAGTCCACTTCATCCAGTTCAGCTAATTCTACTACTCTCCTTTCTGCTCTTCTACATACGCATCGTGCTATATGACAGTTGGCTACTAAAGCGTTTCCTCCTGGTAAGACAAAGTTTCTCATCTCTGGCAGCACTTCATTCATCTTGTCCATTTCCGTTTCCAACATGGCTATGAGCTCAGTCTTTATTTCAGGAAGAGAAAATTCCTTTTTAGAATTAGGGTCATCTGCTAAATGACTGCCTATAGTAAATAAATTATTCTGAACAGAAATGAGAACAGATTTTACATCTGTATCAGCTGAGGTTGCTATCAATCCTATCCAGCTATTCAATTCATCCACCGTTCCGTAAGCTTCTATCCTAAGGTGGCTTTTCTTTACTCGCTTACCTGTAAGTAATGAGGTTTTTCCTTCATCCCCTGTTTTGGTGTAAATCTTCATGTTTTGCAACGCTTATTTAACCGTGAAAATACCTGAAAGTAGATTCCTAACCATTTCATTTTCTAATTCTATGGGATTTACCTCTCGGTTTTTTAAAAACCAAGTGTACAACCATCTTAAAGGAGATAAAATGGAAAACAATGCCAAGTCCAGATTAGCATCACCCACTCCTTTCGCTTGAAATGCTTCCTCAAGGATGTGTCTAAAATTCACCTCGTAGTCATTTCTCATAGTCACGAATTCCTTGTAGGCAGGTTCTTCCAAATGAATCCACTCTGAAGTAATAAGTGCCATACTATTAGGAGTTTGAACGGTTAAATCTACATGCAGCTTAACCAATCTTTCCAGTTTCTGTTCTGGAGTGAGTGGCGCAGAATGAATCGTATCCATACCTGAAGTAAACGCACGAGCTAAGTCCAGTAAAAGAGTTTGTAGAATCTCCTGTTTTCCCTTGATATGGTTATACAAGCTCGGTGCTTCTATATTTAACTCAGCCGCTATATCACGCATAGAAGTGGCAGAAAACCCTCGTTTCCTGAATAGTCTGGCGGCTCCGACTAAAATTTGTTCTTTTCTGGTGGTGGTTTTCATAGGAATCAGCTATGGCCTTTGCCTGAGATGATTTTCTTTATCTCATTTAGCTTCAGAAGTGCTTCTACTGGGGTCAGTGTATTGATATCCGTTCGAAGGATTTCATCTTTCACTTGCTCCAGCACAGGGTCGTCTAACTGGAAGAAGCTCAGCTGCATTTCGCCTTCAGTTTTCACATCTGCTGAAGCGGGATAACCACTTGATTTTTCTCCACTCTTCTGTTCTAATTTCACTAGTAGTTCTGAGGCTTTTTTGACCACTTCGGTAGGCATTCCTGCCATCTGAGCCACGTGAATCCCGAAGCTGTGATTGGAACCACCTTCTTTTAGTTTTCTCAGGAAAATGACTTTATCTGCTACTTCTTTAACCACTACATTAAAGTTTCTGATTCTAGGAAAGAGAGCGGTCATGTCATTTAGCTCATGATAGTGCGTGGCAAAGAGCGTTTTAGCTCTAAACTCTTTGTGCTCATGAATGAACTCCGCTATAGCCCAAGCTATGCTGATTCCATCATAGGTACTGGTTCCTCTACCGATTTCATCCAATAGAATTAAACTTCTATCTGAAAGGTTATTCAGGATGCTGGCTGTTTCATTCATCTCCACCATAAAGGTAGATTCTCCACTAGATATATTATCTGAAGCTCCCACTCGGGTAAAAATCTTATCTACCAGACCTAAATTGGCCTTTTCGGCTGGAACGAATGAACCCATCTGAGCCATGAGACTGATAAGAGCCGTTTGTCTTAACAGTGCAGATTTACCACTCATATTAGGCCCTGTTATCATCATAATCTGCTGAGCAGAATTGTCTAGGGAGACGCTATTACTGATGTATTCTTCATCCATTGGAAGCTGCTGCTCTATCACTGGATGTCTTCCTTCAGTAATTTCTAGCTCGAACCCTTCATGAACAGTAGGTTTCACGTAGTGGTTTCTGATGGCAATTTTGGCAAAACTCACCAAGCAATCCAACTTGGCAATGATTCCTGCATTTACCTGAACCGGTGTCACAAACTTAGCGCACTCGTTTACCAAGTCGGTGTAGAGCTTAGATTCTATAACAGCGATTTTTTCTTCAGCTCCCAGAATTTTAGCTTCATACTCTTTTAGCTCCTCAGTGATATAACGCTCAGCATTTACAAGTGTTTGCTTTCTTATCCAGTTTTCTGGAACTTTGTCTTTATGCGTGTTTCTTACCTCAAGGTAATACCCAAAGACATTATTGTAAGCTATTTTCAAGGATGGAATTCCCGTCTTCTCAGACTCCCTCTCCTGAATTTGTCTTAAGAAATCCTTTCCCGAGAAGGCTATTTTTCTCAGGCTGTCCAGCTCATCATTTACTCCTTCAGCTATGACATTTCCTTTATGGACTTGAACCGGAGGGTCTTCTTTCAGCGTTTTTTCTATGCTTTCTACTAAAGACTCGCATAGGTTTAGCTGGTCAGTGAGCTGAGCTAAATTTTTACCTAAGGTTTTCCCTTTTGCTTTTATCTCTTTAATTACTCTTAGTGAGCGTGCTAGCTGAATAATCTCTCTTGGATTCACCCTATTCACAGCCACTTTAGAAATAAGGCGTTCTAGGTCACCTATTTTCTTTACGTCAGACTGTGTTTGTTCTATGAGCTCTGTACTTCCTGTAAGATATTCTACTATTTCTAAACGTTCTTGGATAGGCGCTAAATCCTTCAGCGGCAGTACCATCCAACGTTTCAACAGACGGCTTCCCATGGGTGTAACCGTGTGGT
>CAZTVP010000442.1:508-2790 GCA_964616995.1 uncultured Comamonadaceae bacterium | reverse complement strand
CTTAGGAGTTCAGGGAAATCCACATGACTACGTAGGAAGAATAGAATTTAATGATCTAAAACCTGGAGATTATTGTTGGGCGTTTGAATCTGATATAAGTTCAGTAAATGAACTAGCCAAGTCCTCGCTAGTCTATCCTAACCCCGCTCAAGCTGAGCTTTTTATAAAAGACATAAAAGGCGCAGTGCAATACACTATAACCTCCATTCAAGGACAAGAAGTCAAAAAAGGAAAACTCTCGAACTCCTCTGTAAAATTAAAGGGCATACCTACTGGTAGGTATACCCTTTCGATTTTTGATAATAATCTTCAGATAATAGAGAATATTCCTTTTGTTAAGGAATAAACCTCAGCTCTTTACCTGGAAAGTGAGCCATTTTACCAAGGCCTTCTTCTATTCTCAGTAATTGGTTGTACTTAGCTATACGATCAGATCTACTGGCAGAACCAGTTTTAATTTGACCTGTGTTTAACGCTACAGCTAAATCAGCTATTGTGCTGTCTTCAGTCTCGCCTGACCTATGACTCATTACAGAAGTATATCTGTTTCTATGCGCTAATTCTACCGCCTCTACAGTTTCTGTTAACGTTCCTATCTGATTTACTTTTACTAAGATAGAATTGGCTATTCCATTATTAATACCTCTAGCTAATCTCTCTGAATTAGTCACGAAGAGGTCATCTCCCACTAACTGAACCTTCTCGCCTAGTTCATTAGTTAGTTCTTTCCAGCCATCCCAGTCATCTTCGGCTAGTCCATCTTCTATGGAAATAATCGGATATTTTTTACACCAATCAGCCCAATAACTCACCATTTCTGAATTAGAAAGTTCGTCTCCAGTACTTTCTAAAATGTATTTAGCTTTTTCTTCATCATAAAACTCAGAGCTAGCAGCATCTAAAGCCAAATAAATATCTTCTCCAGGTCTATAACCTGCTTTTTCTATGGCTTCTAAGATACACTTGATAGCATCTTCGTTTGAACCTAAATTAGGCGCGAAACCTCCTTCATCACCCACATTAGTGCTCATTCCTCTACCCTTTAATACTGACTTTAGATGATGGAAAATCTCTGTTCCCATTCTCAAAGACTCAGAAAAAGAAGATGCACCAGCAGGCATAATCATGAACTCTTGAACATCTATTTTATTATCTGCATGAGAACCACCATTTATGATGTTCATCATGGGAATAGGCAGCGTATTAGCATTTATGCCTCCTATGTATCTGTATAGAGGCTGGCCAATAGTCTCAGCAGCAGCCTTAGCTATGGCCAATGAAACACCCAATATAGCGTTGGCTCCAAGTGTTCCTTTATTATTAGAACCATCTATACCCATCATAGCTCTGTCTATCAGATTCTGATCGAATATATATGCTCCACTTAATTCGTCATTTAAAGTGGTATTGACATTCTCCACAGCTTTTAAGACCCCTTTTCCAAGGTATTTCCCCTTATCTCCATCTCTAAGTTCTACTGCCTCATGTATTCCAGTACTGGCACCGGAAGGAACAGCAGCTCTACCGAGGACACCTGATTCAGTTATCACCTCTACTTCTACAGTAGGATTTCCTCTGGAATCAAGAATTTGTCTTGCTTGTATTCTACCTATGTAACTCATTACGCTTCTACTCTTTTATGTTCTTTAATTAGTTGTATAAATTCATCAAATAAATACCTAGAATCATGTGGGCCAGCACTAGCTTCTGGATGATACTGCACACAGAAAACTGGTTTCTCTTTTAATCTAATTCCAGCCACTGTATCATCATTTAGATGCTGATGTGTAAGTTCTACTTTTTCATTTTCATGAACACTCTCATTAGTCACTACGAAACCATGATTTTGAGAGGTAATCTCACTTTTTCCCGTAATCAGATTTTTCACAGGGTGATTAATGCCTCTGTGACCATTAAACATTTTCTTGGTTTTTAACCCTTGGCTCAATGCTATAATCTGGTGACCTAGACAAATCCCAAAGCATGGTACTCCAGAGTTGGTTAGCTCTTTGGCCGTTTCTATGGTTTCTTTCATCACCTCTGGATCTCCAGGACCATTTGAGAACATGATACCTTCTGGATTCCAGTTTAAAATTTCACTTGCTGAAGACTCAAGTGGAAAAACCTTCACCATACATCCTCTTTCTGTGAGGCAAGTAATGATACTTCTTTTCACTCCTAAATCAAGCAAAGCCACTTTATGGGGATTCCCCTCACCGTGAGTATACGATTCCTTAGTAGCTACTTTAGAAGAGAGCTCTAAACCCTGCATAGAAGGAACC
>CAZTVP010000442.1:0-498 GCA_964616995.1 uncultured Comamonadaceae bacterium | reverse complement strand
TTTACTCGTTTTTTGAGTTCTTCCTCATCTAAGATTTCTGAAGAAATGACAGCATTCATAGCACCACATGACCGTATATGTCTTACCAGCTTTCTAGTGTCCACATCACAGATTCCAACTAACTCATCATTAGACAAATAATTTTGAGTATTACCAGCTGAACCTGTTCTGCTATGGTATTCTGAAAACTTTTTAGTCACTAAACCTGATAGCTTAATACCTTCTGATTCTACCTCTTTATCATGCACACCATAATTTCCGATGTGAGACGTAGCCATAATCAGTATTTGACCATAATAACTAGGATCTGTAAAAATCTCTTGATACCCCGTCATTCCGGTATTAAATGCTATTTCTCCAGTGGTAGTCCCGATCTTACCTATGGCTCTACCAGTAAAAACAGTCCCGTCTTCTAGTACGAGTAAAGCTTGTTTTTCTTGAATGTCTTCCATTTGCGGTGCAAAGAAAATTCAAGATTTGGATTTATAAAAAAAAAAG
>CAZTVP010000441.1:654-2797 GCA_964616995.1 uncultured Comamonadaceae bacterium | reverse complement strand
AAGTAAAACTAGGTGTGAATCAGCTCCAAACGGCTAAAAACCAAGTGCTAGGACAAATAGCGCTAGCCCAAGAAAGTGGCGCAGGAACTATGATGGGATTGGGAACGAGTTATCTCTATTATGACCGAGTGGATACACTAGAACAGGTATTCGAAAGAATAAATAAAGTAACGGCTGAAGATGTGTTGGAAGTAGCCAATGAAGTCCTAAACCCAGACCAGTTCAGCTCGGTTACTTATAGGACGGTTTAGGAAACAAAAAACCCCTTGACTCACATAGCCAAGAGGTTCTTCCATTAAGTTTATATATTTTATTTTTTATACTTAGGTGTATTCACACTAGGTCTTTCTGAAACCGTGGTTTTCTTCATCTTAACAGTGAATTTTCCAGTGTGTTGTGTTCCTCCATCTATGGTTATTTCTCCATCATCTGAAGCAGAGCGGTAACAACCGCATTCTTCCCAGCTTTCGGTATAGTAGCCATTATCATTACAAATGAGTAGGAGATAAGTGTCCCAGCCATCAGCGCCTCGTTCTCCGTATGGGCCGCCTAAACCTCCTCTGTCCTCATATAGAGTGTACGTTCCATACCAGTACTCATATGGATTTATGAAATACTCGAATTCATAAATACCTGGACTCGTTCTGTACATGTGTCCTAAGACTGGATTATTAGGGATTTCAAAATTGTTATCCCAGTAGCTATAAGGTGGATTGTAATCGTAGTCTATTCCGAAATAAACTTTTCCGTCTCTTCCTCTAGGGCCTTGGTCGGTGACTGTTACACAATTCACGAGTAGCGTACTCATGAAAATCAAACCAAGAGCTGTGGTAACTGTTTTTCTTAGATTTTTCATGATGTATTTTTTATAGTTCAGTAAGGGTAAAGCCAAGAGTGTGCCAGAAGTTGATTTCAGTGCTGTATCCTTTATGAGTAAAGCTCGCGGTGCAATGAGAATTAAGTAACTTTCTAACCTAACCTCCGTAAAAGCGAGAACCTAAACTTAACCAATCCATCATGTTCGAGATTATACCTCAGACCGTAGAGAAGGAGAAAATAGCTTCGCTTCAATTCCCTGAACAACCTTTAGAACATACTCCAGAAAAGCTCAGCTACCTGTCAAAAGCCATTTCCAAAGCTCTTCATATTGGAAATAAATACAAGAATAAGATTAGCATCATTTTCTATGATAATGAATGCATTAAAGAAGTAAGAACTACCATTTGGAATGTCACTTTAGATGATATCATTCTTAAGAATGGAGTAAGCATTCCTTTCCATAGAGTGCTAGACGTGAAAAATGGGTAAATTCTATAATCCAAAATACACCAGTGGCGCAAGCCCGCACGACTGCCAATACGAGTCAACTTATCATCTTATCAACTTCATTTCTCAGAGAGTTTCTTAATCTTAATATCAAAGATTCCATAGATGATAGTCATCAAAGGACTGACTAAATTAAATATGCAGTAAATCCAGTAAGTTCCTGTGGCTACTCCCAAAACTCCACTTTGTGCTACTCCACATGTATTCCACGGAATCAAAACTGAAGTAACCGTACCTGAATCTTCCAGTGCTCTACTCAGGTTTTCTGGAGCTAATCCTCTTTCCTTGTAAGCGTCTTTGAACATCTTTCCAGGAACTACTATGGCTATGTACTGGTCGGAAGCTGTCACGTTAAAGAAAATGCAAGTTCCAGCTGTGCTGGCTATTAATGAACCTGTAGAATTCACTACGGACAGAATAGCATTCGTAATTCGCTTTAGGAAACCACCAGCCTGCATAGCGCCACCGAAGGTCAGTGCGCAAATTATTAGCCACACCGTATTCAACATTCCTTCCATTCCTCCTGCCTTTAATAAACTAGAACGTTTCTCATCTGGAACTTCGAAGAGGTCGTTTATTTTATCATTTTCAGCGGCAAAGAAATCGGTAGAATCTAAAGCCATAGAATGAAGAATAGCCTTATAACTTGAAGAAAAGTAAGAACTGTCACCTCCAATAGTCTTAACCACATCAGGCTGAAAAATAATAGCAAACACTCCACCTAAAAGAGCACCGATGAAAAGTGCTGGAATAGTGGGAACCTTCTTAATAATCAGACCTATAACTAAAACCGGAACTAGAAATAGCCAGCCGTTGA
>CAZTVP010000441.1:0-644 GCA_964616995.1 uncultured Comamonadaceae bacterium | reverse complement strand
TAATACCTTGAAGCGCTTCTACTTTATCTGCATTTCCATCTCCGCCTTGAGTAAATCCTACTATCAAGAAAACGATTAAGGCTATACTTATACTCGGTACCGTAGTCCAAAGCATGTGCTTGATGTGTGTGAAAAGGTCTGTTCCAGCTATGGCAGGAGCCAAATTGGTAGTGTCTGAAAGAGGAGACATTTTATCTCCGAAGTAAGCTCCTGAGATTATGGCTCCAGCGCTCCAGCCCACTTCTATTCCTAAAATTTGACCTATGGCTATAAGCGCTATTCCCACGGTGGCTATAGTACTCCATGAACTTCCAGTGGCCAATGAAACTATGGCGCATATCAGGCAAGATGCCACCAGAAAAATACTAGGATTCAGAATTTCAAGACCGTAATAAATCATGGCAGGAACTACTCCACTAATAAGCCAAGTACCCGCTAGTGAACCAATTAAAAGTAGGATGATAACGGCTCCCATGGCACTCTGGATTCCGTCTATAATCCCATTGTAAAAGTGACTGTAATTTCTACCGAATCTTAATCCAACCAATCCTGCTACACCTGCAGCTGCTAGAAGCGCTATTTGGTTAGGCCCATAACTAGAACTATCTCCGAAATAGTAAACGTTCAGCGCCAGAAGAGCCATC
>CAZTVP010000440.1:0-2798 GCA_964616995.1 uncultured Comamonadaceae bacterium | reverse complement strand
GTTAATGGATCCTTTTAATGAAGACTCCCCTAATGAAACAGGAGGAGACCTGTACTTTAACCTAGGAAACGTAAGTGAAGATATTCTAAATGACTCAGGTCTTAGTTTTGAAAATGGTTATCCGAGTGAGAGTGCACCAGAAACGCCTATAGATTCTACTAGCTTTGGGTTTATTCCAGACCCTAGTAACTTTAATGTAGTTAATGCATTTGATAACTCTGCAAATGATTTTGACCTTCAGGATATAGGAATAGATGGTCTTACCAGTTTAGGCGCTCCTGGTGTTATCTCAGAGGAGGAATTTTTTGAAAATGAGTATGGTTATATTTCTGCGTTGCAAAATGCTCCTACCCCTCTAACCACTGAAGCGCTAAATGAGATATTAGCAGATGTTTCAGCTGATGATTACCTCTTTCCAAGAAGAGATATTCCAGAAGGACTAAGCACACTAGAAAGACATAAAAACTTTAACGGATACGAGGGAAACTCTTTAAATCAGCAGAATGCAGCCACTACTATTCCTAGTACTGAGGACATAAATGGAGATAACACTTTAAATACTATAGAAAGCTATTACCAGTATAAAATTAGTCTAAGACCTGAAGATTTAACCGTAGATAATATTGGAAATAATTACCTCACAGATGTTTTTCAAACAAGTAAAAACACTGAAGAGACTTCAGACAGACCTATAACTTGGTATCAGTTTAAAGTTCCAGTAAGAGATTTCGAAAAAAGCTTCAATGGAATTACTGACTTCAGAAGTATCAGATTCATGAGAATGTTCATGAAAAACTGGGATGAAGAGGTGACACTAAGATTCGCTAGATTAGAACTTATCAGAGGTGAATGGAGAGTATATCTTGAATCCCTCAAGCAAGCAGGAGAAATAGATCAAAATGATAATGCTGAAACCACCTTCGCGGTGAATGCAGTTAACATAGAAGAAAACTCAAACAGAGAACCCATAAGGTATGTAGAACCGCCAGGAATTCAGAGAGAAATAGATGTAGGTGCAGCTAATCTAAGAAACTTAAATGAGCAGTCTCTATCCATGGAGGTCTGTAACTTGCAGGATGGTGATGCACGAGCCACATATCGTAATGTAAACTTTGATATGAGGATGTATGAACGGCTGAAAATGTTTGTACACGCTGAAAGTGCTGATGTAAATAATCCACTCCAATATGGAGACCTTACATGTTTCCTAAGACTAGGAAGTGATTTTGACGAAAATTATTATGAGTATGAAATCCCACTTACCATAACTGACCCTTCTCAAACAGCTCCAGAAGAAATCTGGCCAGAGGCTAATATCATGGATATAGCTCTAACAGATCTTCAGCAGTCTAAAGTAGAACGAAATAATTCAGGAGTAAACAAACTTACAGTTTATGAATCTTCTATCTCTCCTAATGGTAATCGTATAAGAGTAAAAGGTAATCCAAACCTAGCTAACGTAGTAACCGTAATGATAGGTATAAGAAATCCTGATCAGGATAACAATCCTTACGCACCAGACGATGGTCTAAGCGAGTGTGCAGTAGTGTGGGCTAATGAGTTAAGACTCACAGATTTCAATGATATGGGAGGCGGTGCAGCAGTAGCTACACTAACCACTAATCTTGCCGATTTCGGAAATCTAGCATTGGCTGGATCTATTTCTACACCGGGATTTGGAAGTCTAGAACAAAGAATACAAGAAAGATCAAGAGAGACAGTCAGAACATTTGATGCCAGTAGCACACTTCAGTTAGGAAAACTCTTCGGAGAGAATTTAGGTGTACAGCTCCCAGTTTATTTAGGATATTCTGTAAGTGAAACACTTCCTCAGTTTGACCCACTCTTTCCAGACCTAGAGTTATTAGACACCAGTGGAGACCTAAATCCTACAGATAGTAAAGATGCTCAAAGAGAAAGGAGTAGAACTTGGATGCAGCGTAGGACACTAGGATTTACTAATGTTAGAATAAACCCTCAACCAAAGGATAAAAAAGACAAAGAAAAATCAAAGTCAGAAAAAGGAGATGAGAAAGCAGATCCTAAAGGCGGTTCAAAAAGTGGAGGCAAAGGAGCAGACAAGAAAAAACAAACACCATTTTACAGTGTAAAGAACTTCTCAGTATCATATAATTACAGTGACATTAAAAACACTGATATAGATACAGAAAATGACCTTACAGTCAATGAAACAGCCAGACTCGATTACGCATTTTCTTACAAACCAATAGAAGTTAAACCATTTAAAAACATCGGTTTTATTAAGAATACAAAAGCCCTTAAATTTTTAAAAGACTTCAATTTCAATGTAGGTCCTAAACAAATAGGCTTTGCTAATACCATGGATCGTATGTATCGGGAAAGTCGGATTAGAGATAATACTGCCATCCTATTTGATGTGCCCACTAACCCCATCATTCTAGATCAAGTCGTTAAAAACTGGAATTGGACTAGAGATTACATTTTTAGATATGATTTAACCAAATCATTGAAATTCGATTTCAATGCAGGAAATCAGTCACTCATTAGAGAGCCTCAAGGTGTAAGAGACCTTTACAGCAGAGAGGAATATAGAGATCAATTGGCCAGCTTAAATGGTTTCGGGACTGATACTGTAGGAATAGCACCAGGAGTAACTACGAGGTACCAACATAACGCTGGACTGAACTATAAAGTTCCGTTAGATAAGTTTCCTATTATAGATTTCTTGAGTGCAGATGTGCGCTATGATTCATCATTCGACTGGAATAGAGCTCCTTTTGCACAAGACTCACTGGGTGCTACGATAGAAAATACAA
>CAZTVP010000439.1:2271-2802 GCA_964616995.1 uncultured Comamonadaceae bacterium | reverse complement strand
GACGTGATCAGCATTACAAAGAGGACGCTGAATACATAGCCGAAAAAAGCCTTGGAGACGACCTCCACATCATGCAGTGGACACCTATCAACCATAACGCATTGTTCTATATAGAAAGCACCAGAGGAGAAATATTAAGCCCAGTAAAAGACTCCGATTTAGGCGGGTTTTATCTAGCTGAAAAGAAACTACAAGAATTTCATGGGTTTACCATAATAGACAGTATGACGGTCAAATACCAGAATCAAGAAATCTATTTAGTCAAGAAATAGTGGAAACGAAATGTCTATTTCACCGCGGTCATATATCATCATAGGTCAGGGAATAGCTGGTAGCTTGGTAGCTTGGGAACTGTTAAGAGCGGGACAGAATGTGCTAGTCATAGATAACGGCCATAAGACTTCTGCTTCTAAAATAGCAGCTGGTATGTGGAATCCTATTTTATTCAAAAAGCTAAAGAAATCATGGCGGGCGGATGAACTTATTCCAGCATTGCACCGCACTTATGGCGCATTACAAGAAGAGTTAGGA
>CAZTVP010000439.1:0-2261 GCA_964616995.1 uncultured Comamonadaceae bacterium | reverse complement strand
TAGGAATCCGATTCAAGTACAACCGTAACATTATACGACTATTCCCGAGTAATGATGCTGCCAATGACTTCCACATAGCATCCGGAGACCCTAAGTTCCAAGCGTACCTCAGCACTGAACCTCAGCCAGCCATAGAAGCCTTAGCCAATGACCAGTTTGGCTATGGAACGGTAAAAGGTGGATATGTGGATTTGCCTGTTTTTCTTTCCGAATTTAGAAACTACTTAAAAGAGAAGAAAGCGTTTCTAAAAGCTGATTTTACAGAGGAAGAGCTAGAGCTGACCGAAAATGGAGTGCATTGGAGAGGTCACCAAGCAGATAAAATCATTTATGCCAATGGTTATAAATCCATAGAAAGCGCTTACTGGAATAATCTTCCGCTAAGCCGTACGCACGGTAACTTGCTTCATGTAGAGCTAGAGGACATTTCTTTCAAAGGTGTGTTCAATAATGGGCAATGGCTGCTGGAGCAAGAGGATGGTTCGTTTAAGATGGGAGCTACTTTTGAGTGGCATTTAACCGAACCTACTCCGCTGGTAGAATCCAAGCAGAAGTTGATTTCTAAACTAGAGTCTGGGTTAAAAGAGAGGCCCGATTTAAAGCTTTTACATCACCACGCAGGAATTCGCCCTACCACTTCAGACCACAGACCGATTATAGGAAAACACCCTCATCATGAACAGCTGGTTCTTTTTAATGGAATGGGGACTAAGGGAGTGATGCTTTCGCCTTTCTTTGCGGTGCAATTGGCGGAACACCTGGTAAAAGGAGTGGATTTAGATGAGGCTGTGGATTTGGGGAGGTTTAGAGATAAGTTTTAAAAAGATTGATTTATCAAACAACCGCTACAAATTCACATCAACTCATTAGGCGGCAACTCTTAATTTTACCAGTCTAAATTTAGACAAGTGACGTTATCGGAATTCAGGGAGTTTTATGCTTCTAGCAGTGAGGTATCTGAGTTAATTCAACAGTTAAATACAAGCGGACAAAAAGTTCAGCTTAGGGGATTAGTGGGTTCGGTGAAGTCTGTTATAGCTTCAGCTGTAGCTGAGAACTTAGGAAATACTCAGCTGTTTATTCTGGATGACAAAGAGGAAGCGGCTTACTTCATGAATGACTTGCAGGCCATCTTCCAAACGGAGAAGAACATTCTGTTTTTTCCTCGTTCTGCTAAAGTGCCTTATGATTTAGAACGAACCGATAATGCCAATGTGGCCATGAGAGGTGAAGTGCTGAACGAAATCAATTCTTCTAAATCTCCTAAGCTCATAGTTACTTATCCTGAGGCACTGAGCGAGAAAGTAGTCACCAAGCAAGAGCTTTCTGAACATACGTTTACGGTGAAGAAAAACGCCAAGCTAGACATAGATTTCTTGGATGAAATGCTCATTGAATATGAATTTGAGAAGGTAGATTATGTGTTTGAGCCTGGGCAGTTTTCTGTGCGTGGTGGAATCGTGGATGTGTTTTCTTACTCCTTTGACCAGCCATACAGAATAGAGTTCTTTGATGATGAGGTAGAATCCATTCGGAAGTTTGACCCTGTTTCTCAGCTATCAAGCGGCATGATGGAATTCGCTACGATAGTTCCTAACGTGGGTGATAAAACACTGATGGAAACTAGAGAGAGTCTGCTCAAGTTCATTCCTGAAGATGCTTGTGTATGGATGACAGACTTTAAGCTGGCTGCTGCCCGACTAGACAAATACTTAGACCGAGCTAAAGAAATTTTCAAAGAACTGGATGGCCCCATTAAACACTCGGAGCCAAAGGAAATTTACATGCAGTCTATAGACCTCAAGAGTCAACTAGAAAAGTTCAAGGTCATAGAATTCGGGAATAAGTTTCACTATGCAGAAGGCTACAACATTCAGTTCAGCACTGCTCCTCAGCCTAGTTTTAACAAGAACTTTGAGCTTCTGGCTAAGAACTTAAATGCCAATAAAAAGTCTGGGCTAACGAATTATATCCTCTCAGACAATCCACAGCAGATAGAACGTATTTACAGCATTTTTGAAGATACAGAGCGTGCAGTGGACTTCACTCCTATGACCTTTAAACTGCATGAAGGGTTTATAGATAACAACCTGAAAATCGCTTGCTACACAGACCACCAAATCTTTGACCGTTACCACAGGTTCAAACTGAAAGATGGCTTTAAGAAAAACAAACAGGCACTTACGCTTAAAGAGCTTAGCTCTCTTCAGCCCGGAGACTTTGTGGTACACATAGACCATGGTGTAGGAAAGTTCAGTGGA
>CAZTVP010000438.1:0-2803 GCA_964616995.1 uncultured Comamonadaceae bacterium | reverse complement strand
GATAGGGTCATCACAGATAGGATTAACTCGACTGTTTATTCTGAAATCTGAAGGTGCTATGATTTCCGTCATATCCACATCTACGTTATGATTTAGCTCTCCGTAAGAGAAAAGCTGAGCCATAAGCCAGTAATTTCCATACGGATCATAATCTATATCATACTCCACGGAGAATTCATTACCATCTATATAAGGTGTTAACTCTAATTCTCTAGTAGTAACTGGAGCTCCAGGACACCAACCTGCTCGGTCATAAATCCAAGTTCCACCCTGAGGATATAGCGGATTATCTGCGCACTCCTGCATGATTTCCCAGCTGTATTCTGTGTTACCATTGATTTTAAAATCGTGTGTATTGAAACAGAATTCTGCACAGTTATTTCCCTGCCCAAACCAATGGCCTGAAGTGGTAGCTCTTACTTTAAACATTTCTTCTCCATCTTCTACTGAGAAAGTCTGTTCTAAAACGTCTTCATCCCATGAAGAAAGCTGCCAGTTTCCTGCCCAGATGTTTTCTACTCGTTTCACATCTCTAGGTGGAGTTCCTTCTATGAACAGAAACTTTAGATCAAGTAGTTCCTGCCAGTTTCCGGCTTCTAATTCTACTTCTCCGCGGAGCAATGGTTCAAAATCAGTAACATCATACACCCATGTCCAACCTTCTTCTAAGTCTAGATTTATTCCATAAGGTGTAATGAATCTTCCTAGTTCTATTCTATTTACTACTTCGAAGGGTGGAGAAAAATAGTTCAGTGTAGAATTTTCAAAGGAGATAGGCTCATTGACAGCATTAGAAACTGAGTCTTGCAAATTTCCATCTGTATCATACACGTAGGAATAACCTACTGGGTAAAGCGATGAATAATCTGAGACAAATACTTCATTACCGAGCACCTCATATTCAACTAATGAAACAGGAGGGATTTCTTCTACTACCTGAAAAGTGATTTCTACTTCTTCAGTTTCGTATTCTCCTGAAGAAAGAATAAGCCAAGGTTTAAGACTCACTTCCTGGGACTGACTTAAATTAGAAGATGAAAACTCCATAAACGCAGCATTACCGACAGATAATCCATGGTATTCACTCACCTTATTTTCTATAGGTTCTCCATAGCCATCCTCAAAATCAAAATATCCGATTAGATGTTCTGACTCTGGCAACATTTCTGAATAGTTGCTATTCATATACTCTTGGATTTCAGATTGCTGTAATTCTTGGTCTAGAATAAAGAAATCGTCTACTCCTCCTCTGTAGTAATTTAACCAACCAGCTGCTGAGCCAATATTAAACTTGGTAATTCCGCTCATAGAGTTGTACTTATCTTCTCCAGTTAACCACTCTTCTCCGTTCAAGAAGATTTTCATTTCTCCTGTAACGGTATTTTTTGTGAATGCCCAGTGGTTCCATTGTCCTTCATATTCAGACGCTGACGCTTGTGCATTAATTCTATCGTAACCACCATCTTGGCCAGCATCCCAGTACACTTGCCCATTTCCCCAAGGGTTATGTACATTTAGCACTCTCTGATTATCTGCATTAACTCCTTCGAAAGTAGTTCCATTCTCTGGTTGAAATTCGGGAGTTCCATATAACCAATATCCAATAGTTACTTCTTCATCAAGCGATGAGAAAATCTCTGCTGGTAATTGAACTTGGTCTTCTCCATTAAAGAGAATATAAGAATTTCCTGCATCTGCTGCGATAAACCCATTACCGGTTTCAGACCCCATAATCTGAAAATCAGCACTGGAATGCTCACACGCCAATTCTATCAGTAAACCTGAAGTGCCATCCCATAACAGGTTGTTTTCAAGTAAAAAATCTATCTGTCCATTAACTACTTGAAAAGAAGGATGATGATAAACTTCAGTTAAATCATCCGAGACAAGCACATTAGGTGCTTCTTCAAGCCAGGAAGCACTTATTCTAAAGTCGCTTAGGGTAGATTCACCTTCAAACATTAAGCTGAGTTTTTGGATTAGATCTACTAAACCAGATTCATTTAATTCCTCAGGAGAGAAATAAAACTGTGCTCTCAAAGGAGAATCACTGTTAATAGCCAAAGTTTGCGCAGCTATCTCATTAACCATATAATTATCTTCTGAAATAACATTGACAATAGCAGTTTCTGTAAAAAGGTAATTATACGTGTTAGTCAGCGGTTCTTCGCTAAATTCCGCATAATCAAACTCTGAATTATTGGCTAAATATCTAGGATGCTCTAACGCGTTAGAATCAAGGACTCCAGTATGCTCATAAAGGAAAGTGTGTGTAGTGTAATCCCACTCCCCACAGTCAAATCCTAAGCCTCCTGCAGTTCCATCCTCGAAGCATTTGAGCGTGTAATACATGAGAACCTTTTGATATTCTGTGCCATCGTCTTCCGGAAGTGTAAACCATCTTCTTCCAGGGGAATCATAATCCGTATTTGGATTATTCTGTTCTTCGAAAGTATAGGTTTGAACCACCAATGTATCTCCAGGATCTGCTGATAACGATAGGTTTGAAATGAGCAGTGTCACTATTGCACCGCAGAGAAATAACTGTTTCATTATACTAGGTTAAGGTACTGGTGATGCTAAACTAAGATTTTTCCGCCAAAACTTTTTTAATGAACTTCCAAAGCCTACAATACCCTAGAACTTTTCCTTTATTTTTGGACTCAAACACTTCTGATATGAACATCTGTTTTATAATGTATCCTTGGGATGAAATCAAACCAGATAATGATTCAACCCTTTGTTTAATACATGAATGCGTGTCTAGAGGACACCGAGTGGCTATGACTACGAATCACGGGCT
>CAZTVP010000437.1:0-2809 GCA_964616995.1 uncultured Comamonadaceae bacterium | reverse complement strand
GAATTTGAATTAATATCGTAATTAGTTCCAGCTATAACTATTTTACCATTTTCTTGAATGAGAAATGAATATGGAGTGTCATCCGAAGTTCCATGGTCTATAGCTACATATTCTTCCACACTGCAGTATGTGGGCTCTTGAGAGTGTATAGGAGTTGTATAGATAAATCCGTAGACTAAGATTGAAAGGAGGAAATAGTACTTCATTTGTTTTAAGGTTTTACTCTGAAATACAAAATTATTATTGGTCCAAGGACGTCACATCACAGAAAACCTTGAAAACAAAAAATCAAGGTTTTCTTGGAGGAACCGAGTTAATTAGCTATTAATCAATAAACAAGAGTGGTATTGCACTTCTCGTGTAGTAAGAGTGGTTCTATTGCGCAGCTATTACATCTAAAAAATGAACGGTGTAATGATGTATTAAGCCAGACCCAATTCAATGGCTTTTTTTACCAGACCAGCGGTGTTTCTGGCCCCAATTTTATTTAGAAGGTGTAGACGGTGTGTTTCTACTGTGGCCATGGAAATAAAGAGCTTCTCTGCTATTTCTTTAGTGGTATTTTCTTCCATGACCAAAGCTAAAACCTCTTTTTCTCTTCTGGTAAGTTTAGGTTGAGATTGGTGTGTTCTCTGGCCAAAAGATGCAGAAATAAGGTGCTCTTTTACCTCTTGGGTAAGGTATTGATCTCCACTTGTAACCGTTTTTATGGCTTTAATGATCTCATCTTTAGATGTATTCTTTAATAAATAGCCTGATGCGCCTGCCTTCATAATTCGAGTGATGAAGCTCACTTCATTTAGCATGGTCAGTGCTATGATCTGGATAGATGGATAAGCTTTTTTTACGATTCCGCAGAGTTCTACTCCATTCATTTCTGGCAGATTGATATCCATCAATATCACATCTGGTTGGTGATTTTCAAGAAATTTTTGGGTGTTTTGTGCGGTTTGAGCTTCACCTATAATAGTGATCATGTCAGCACCATTTAACATGCTTTTTATGCCATCTAAAACTAGCTGATGATCATCTACTAAAAGTACTTTTATAGGTTCCATGAAGAGCTTTACTGAGGTTCCGAATTTAGTGGAATTTGAATTACTACACTGGTACCTTTGCCTATTTCTGAGTCTATTTCTATAGTGCCTTTGAGATAAGCTACTCTTGAGTGTATGTTAGAAATTCCTATTCCGTTTGAGTTAGTTTGAGGGTTAAAGCCTATGCCGTTGTCTTCAACTGTTATATGAAGTTGATTCTCTGCTGTAATTAATTGTATAATGAGTTCTGAAGCCTTGGCATGCTTCACCACATTATTGGTAAGTTCCTGAATTACTCTAAAAATATTTAGCTCTATGTGTTTAGGTAATCTGGATTCTGAGAGATATGACTGAAAATCTACCTTCAGGGTATTGGTTTTTTGAATGCTATTACAGAAATCTTTCAATGCATCTGTTATACCAAAATTCACCAGCGCATCAGGCATTAGGTTATGAGATATTTTCCTAGCTTCTTGGCTTACATGATCTATCAGCTTCATACCTTTTTTGTTTTCTTCTGAGTCTAGAAAATTCTTATCGGAAACCTGGCTATAGTGGAGCTTTGCTACAGAAATAAGACCTCCTAGACCGTCATGCAAATCTCGAGCAAGCCTAGCGCGCTCACGATCTTCTCCATCCATTATAGATTGTAAAACAACCACTTCCTGTTCTTTTTTGAGTTGTTCCACTTTCTCTTGTTGAATGGCAGCGTCTTTTTCAGCTAGAATTTTTTTCTGCCTTAAACCACGTTGAATTAAATATAAAATAACACCTAAAGAGAGAATCGCTCCAATGAGCAAGAGTATCAATGAATTTCGTTGCGCCAATTGTGCTTCATTTCTCTCAATGGCTACTTGCTGATTGGCGATTTTTAATTCTTTTTTCTCAGTTTCGTATTGCATTTGCAAACCGCTAACTATTCTTATTTTTCGGTCACCAGTTTCCAGCTCTTCCAATTCTTGAAATTTTTGAAAATAGGAAAGTGATTCTTCATATTTTCCCATTTTCTCTTTCAATTCACTCATCCACAAATAGGAAAATCTTAGAGGTTCTCTAATTTTATATTCTTTCGAAATTTCAATAGATTTATTCAGATAGAACAATGCACTATCCAATCGTTCTAATTTGGAGAAGTTCATACCAACTCGCGCCATGGACATGGAACGGACTGCAGGATTTCCAAGGATTTCAGCATTGCCAAGACCTTCTAAAGCATGTTCCAAAGCCTTATCAAAATCATTCAGAAGAGTATACGCTTCCGATAATTCAGTATTTAGTAGCGCTAGAGTCCTAGGGTCATTAATCTTTGTTGCAATGTTTAATCCCTTTTCGAATTTGTCTATTGCAGACTCCGGTTGTTTCAAGATTAGATCTATTGAACCAAGATTGATCAGTCCATCACATATTCCCAAACTATCCTTTAATTCATACGCAAGGTCTAAAGACTGTTGTTGATAAAACACACTTTTGTCATGCTGTTCCACATCTGATAAAATGGCTCCTAAAGCAGTGTACGACATTACTAATCTGGCAGAGTCTTTTAATTCTTCAAAAATTTTAGTAGCAGACAGAAAATTTTCAAACGCTAAAAC
Source organism: uncultured Comamonadaceae bacterium (assembly GCA_964616995.1). GTDB lineage: Bacteria > Bacteroidota > Bacteroidia > Flavobacteriales_D > Sanyastnellaceae > ASP10-05a. The sequence goes on along the minus strand of CAZTVP010000437.1, from coordinate 180 downwards.
AAAGTCTGCTTTTCGTTTCTGAATTACTCCGATATTCACATAAGTGGATGCAACACCTATATCATAAGGTATTGTTTCAAAAATTTCTATAGCCTTCTGGTATAGTTCAATGGATTGTTCATATTCACCTTGATCCGATTTAACAATTCCTTGATACTGTAGACCACGTCCCTGCCCAAG
>CAZTVP010000436.1:0-2810 GCA_964616995.1 uncultured Comamonadaceae bacterium | reverse complement strand
CGACTTGAAAGAAAAATAGAAATACGCTCAGTTAGTTTCATAGAACCTAAATTACAAACCGGAGAAGAGTTATTAACCCTCGGGGATTTACCAGAGGGAAAGATTCACAAATTCAGTTACTCATTACTGAATAGCACTGATTCTCTTCTAAGAATAGACAGTATTATTACCAGTTGCGGATGCACAGTGCCTAAGCTTAAAAAAGAAGTTATCCCTTCAGGAGAAGAATTAGAAATCGAGTTTGAGTTTGATACTTCAGAGAAGAGCGGTTACCAAGAAAAAAAGGTAGTGATCTACAGTTCAAGCTTTTCAGAACCAAAAATATTGACCATTCAGTCTTTTGTTCATGATTGAAAACTTGGATTGAAACTGCCGATACTTTTGCACCGCTAGACCTAAGAAATCATTAGGACATCAATTCTTTACAGAATCGTAAAAGTATAATAGGGAGAGGTTAGGTGTTTCTGTATTACCTTCGTGCCAAGACCGAAAAAATTCATAGGAAAATGAAAAATATTTATTCAATTCTTACCTGTTTCATTCTTATTCAGTGTAGCATCTCTAATGCACAAAATGAGATAACTATAGGAAACACAACCCTTATAGAAACAGAAATGGCAGTAGATGCCGTTTACACTCCATGGGAAATTCAGTGGGGACCAGATAATCATATTTGGATTACAGAAAGAGAAGGAAGAGTACAGCGTATGGATCCTGAGACAGGAGTTATGACAGAGGTTTTAGACTATGAGAATGAGGTGAACTATGTGGCAGTAGAACCTGGAATGCTTGGTATGTGCTTTCATCCCGATTTTGAGAATACACCTTTAGTGTATATAGTTTATAGCTCACCATCCGGTGGATCATTCAGAAATACACTAGAGTCATTCGAGTGGAATGGAACAGCGCTAGTAAATTCTACTGTAATTATGGATAATATTTATGCTGGTGGAATTCATGCAGGTTCTAGAATTATTATTACTCAAGATGAAAAAATTCTTATGACTACTGGAGATGGAGGAGATGGTGGATCTAGCTCACAGAACATGAATAGTCTAGGAGGTAAAATTTTAAGACTAAATCTAGATGGATCTATTCCAGATGATAATCCCACGGCTGGAAGTTATGTGTACTCATACGGTCATAGGAATCCACAAGGTCTGGTGCAAGCTCCTGATGGAAAGATATACAGTTCTGAGCACGGCCAAAGTGCCCAAGATGAGCTAAACCTCATAGAGCCTACTAAAAACTATGGATGGCCGGATGTAGAAGGATTCTGTGATGATTTTCCATCAGCTTTCGAACCGAATGACTGTGAGGCTGAAGGATTTACGGAGCCACTTATAGAATGGAGACCATGTATGGCTATTAATGATTTAATTTACTATGAACACCCGAATATTCCAGAGTTTAATAATACACTCCTCATGTGTGTGATGAGAGGCTTCTCTAACCAAAGTGATAGGGGGCTGTTTATTATCCATCTGAATGAGGATGGCACCCAAGTTACCTTTGATGAAGATGAAGACATTATTATTTCCAACAGAGGAAGACTAAGAGACATCTGTGTAGATCCGAACACTGGAACACTATACATAGCTTCTAATGGAGGAAACTACACTAACTCTGGTCCGAATAGCATTTACCGCTATCAGCCAGATTTGTTAGATAATGTAGATGAAATTTCTTCTCAAGGACTTTCAGTTTACCCAAACCCATCAGCTGGAAATGTAAACTTTGAAATCATTCCAGAATTAGTAGGAGGTGTTTATGAAGTGATTAGCTATGATGGAAAAACGGTTTTAGAGGGAAGTGTAAACACAGAGAACTTTACCCTTAATGCGGGAGAACTTAATGCGGGTAGTTACTACATGGTAATTACTAGCGACAAAGGAAACGTTTCTAAATCCTTTGTGATTCAGTAAATAAATGAAAACAATTATACTTTCAGGGGCAAAGCTATTCGGGCTTTGCTTCTTTTTTTTAGTGGGTTTTTCTTTTTCAAGTCTTGGTCAGGAGACATTTAGGTTAGAGGGGAAGGTGGTAGACGAAGCTGGAGAGGGATTACCCTTAGCTAATATCTTTGAAGTCGGACAAGAAAATGTGCGTTGTGCTGCGGATATTTTCGGAGAATTTATTCTAGAGACTGACTATGTAGTAGACTCTATAGAAGTAAGCTTCGTAGGTTGTTTTGTCAAAAAAGTCAAAGCCAATTATGAGAAATTTAATATCATAACATTACTAGAAGACACAACTAAACGTTGGGATGATTCTCAAAATTCTAAAATTATTCCGTTAACCCCTGCCATCGTAAGGACAAGAAAATTTATGCAAAACCCACTAGGTTCAAGTATCTACCCAGTTTCAGAAATCGGGAGCAGAGAAATAGAAAGTACCAATCAGTTTTCCATTCAAGATGCACTGAACCAAGTTCCAGGTGTTAAAATGGACAGTAGAGGGTACAATGGAAGTAGAAGATTAAACCTAAGAGGAACCATAGCTCGTTCACCTTTCGGAGTGCGAAATGTGAGAATGAAAGTAAACGGATTTCCTATTACTTCATCAGACGGTTCTTCTGCGCTAGAGCTATTAGAAGCTTCTGATATTCAGTCTATGTCCATTTATAAAGGACCATCAGGTAGTTATGAAATGACAGGTACAGGAGGTGTAATTTCTACTAAACTAAAATCAACTTATAGACCTCTAGAAGCCAGCGCAGAACTTACGTACGGGGAGTTTGATTTCTTCAGAAGCTATTTTAGTGCAGGAGTAGCCAAGAAGAAATTCTCAGCTCGTATAAGCGGAGTATA
>CAZTVP010000435.1:0-2820 GCA_964616995.1 uncultured Comamonadaceae bacterium | reverse complement strand
AAGTGCAGTGGCCTTACGAGGGGTTTCTGCTATTTTTTCTGCTTTCTCTAACCAGTACACCACTTTTTCTATAGCTGGTCCATATAAACCATCTATCTTATACACATCTTCTTTAATCACTCCATCTGCATCTTTATATAGTCTAGAATTAAGTCCATACTCCACTGGTCTCTTATCAGTCTTGTCTATCATTTGCGCATAAAAATCTTCAGCTTCTTTAGTAGAAATATCTGGAGCATAAAAATTCACAGCAGAGCTTTCTAAAAGTCCTTTTTTAGGGTCAAGCTCTACTTTCTTCTTATCCATTTCAGGGTCAAATATGGCTTGAGACGCTTCATCCGATATAGATCCTCCAGCTTCTGAAAGTGCTGAACTGAACCAGTCTTTACTGAACTCAGGTGTAAACTTCATCATACTGTAGTGATGGTGGATACCATTGGAAAACCACACCCTTTTAGTGTACTCCTCAAAAGCCTTCCAGTCGTTACTTTGCTTATCTCCTTTGTATTTAGTAAAAATGTTCTCTAGTGCTTCTCTAATCTCAAGGTTATGACGGTAATTCTGATCCCACATCATATCTCTTCCTGAGATTCCTGCTTGACTGAGGTAATATACATAGGCTCTTTTTTGAGCATCTAAATTATTCCAGCTAGATGCGGGAATTTGGTACCGGTAAATCCCGAGATCAGCTACCGTTTCAGCTTTCCATTCGAAATTTTCAGGGTCTTTCATTTCAGCCCCTTTGTGGGATTCAGACTGTTCATTGGCAGTGGTATTAGTTGTAGTAGATTCTTGACAACTAGAGAAAATAAGTAGCATAAAAAATAATGCTACAGAAATTGATTTATTCATGATTAAAGGTTCTTATGAAGGAGTGAAATTAAGGTAATTTTCACATTGCACCGCAGACCGAATAAAAAAAGGCCACACAGCTGAAGCCGCATGACCTTTGTTATGAGTGGGTGGAAAAATTTCTATTTCATTTGACCTATATTCTTAAGTAGCATATCCACATCTCCTTTAGTCTGACCAGACTCTTTAGCCTTTGAAAGAAACTTCTCGGCTTCATTCAGGCTGTTGGCTAGTTCTTTCTTCTTTTCTGGTGTATTAGCTAGGCCCTGTAAAGTGACAGCATCATTGTAATGAAGCACTCCTAAATTATAATTCGCCATAGGATGAGAATCATCTAATTCCAGGCAGTTAGAATAAGTATTCATAGCCTTGTCCTTCTCTCCTAATTTATCATATAAACTACCGAGAAATGCTAGATTTTCAGCATTTCCTGATTCTAAATGTGAGAGCGTTAAAGCTGCTTCCAGAGCTTCCTCAGGTTGGTTTAGCTGAGAAGTAACATTCATTAATTCATACCATAAATCAGCATCATTTGGGTTATGCACTAGGCTGGTTTTGAGAAGCGCTTTAGCATCTTCTAGTTCTGCCAGCTTTACATGTGTTGATGCCAGTTTTTTAATAGCTTGAGTGTTTTGTGGATTCAGATTTAAAACCTTCTGAAAATAGGCTTTAGCCATATCAGTATTTCCTATTTCAGTGGCACAAAGTCCTCCATAGAATAATGCGTCTTCATCAACCTTCCCCATCCATTCCTGAGCTTCAGAAGTCATTTTAAAATAGGTGAAAGCCATTTCCACATCGCTCTTCTGGTAAGAAAGCACACCTAAATTAAATGTCTTACTAGCGTAGGCATTTAGCATCTTAGAATTATCTGCTTGTTCAGCGCACGAAGCATCTAAATACTTGGCTTTCTCAAAAGCTATTCCCGCATCTATAATGGAGTTTACTTCCTTTTGAGGATTCAGCTCACTGCTAGAGTAAAACCTGTATAATGAAGCACCTAACCAGTAAAAAGCTTCCGCTGACTGCTCCTCAGCCTTAACCCATTTTTTAGCTAAATCTGTGGCCTGCTTTACATTGTCTTCCATAAGAAGCTCATTAATTTCAAGGCCATTTTGACCATAAATTAAACCTGTAATACATAGAGCGGTGCAAAGAAATAGTGCTTTCATCAAACTTTTTTCTTTGATTGTACTCTATAACCATCTGAATAGTTACTAATTTATACTGATTCTTTTTAGGATAACGGCTGCATTAAATGCTCGTGAGTAGAATGGAATATTAAATACTCTGAAATGGCCTGTTTTTCGGATCCAACTGGCCTTAGCATTAGGGGTTAGTGAAGCATAGAAAAATGGATGAGAGGATATAAATCTATCTACAAGTTTAGCATCTTTGAGCTTATGAGGTTTATACTCTGAATTCAGTTCTGACAGGCTTAACTCAAGCCAAATTTTATCTGAAAATTCAGTAGTGTTCTGAAGGAACTGAAAAACAGTTTGAAATAAATCAGCAGAAAGTTCTGGATGATTCTTTACCCATCTACTTAGGTGCCAATAGATAATGGAACTGCGCTGATAATTTGTACTCCATTTAAAAGGTTCATTTTTAAAGTCTTCAAATTTTACAATTTGAATCATACTATCTTCTAGAGCCTTCTCCTCTGGTGTTAATTTTACCTTTTTAGCATAGAGAAGGAATAAATAATTGCTTAGAACGCATACATCTATTTCTACAGGCATTTTATCTCCGAGCCATGTGCTAAACCCTGAGAACTGCTTGCCATTCCATTTTAAATTAGAAAGAGAGTAATGCTTGTTTATGAACTCTCTTAGCTCAGATAATTCCTCTTCATTTTTAAAGAAATAGCTCAAAGCCGTACAGTCTAGGTCATCTGGAATCCAGAAATGAGGAATTCTGCTAAGTATTAAACTACTTGGAAACTGTTCATAAGGATTAGTTCTCCAG
>CAZTVP010000434.1:0-2821 GCA_964616995.1 uncultured Comamonadaceae bacterium | reverse complement strand
TGGTCCTGCATTTCTACTATGAGGCACAGCAGCCAAATGTGCATTTCATACATCTTAGTCAAACTCTTCTGGAGTTCTTTTTCCGTATGAACAGCATCTCTATCTTCATCCTGAAAATAGGCATAAAGAGCATGTAGTATCTTGATTCTTAAATGCCTTCTGTTAAACATGGCAGAGTGGATTTTAAGGTTGTGGTTATTTGTTATAAAGTGGTCCTCAGCTTAGCTATAGCTGCTATTCTTTCTTCAGCTATTCGGTTAGCAGCTAGATACGTAGGTGTATTTTCTTGGTCTGATTTATTAAAAATGTTCATGGTAGTATCGAATATGCCTTCAGTTTGTGAAATAGCAGCTTCTCTATTGTAACCTTGAAGTTCCCAGTAGCAGTTTATGATTCCACCTGAATTAATCACATAATCAGGAGCGTAGAGCATACCCGCATCTTTTACTGCTTGACCATGAACAGATTCCTTAGCTAATTGATTGTTAGCAGCACCTGCTATTACTGAACATTTAAGCTTTTTCAGTGTTTCATCATTAATGGTAGCACCTAATGCACATGGAGCGTAAATATCCATATCAGCATCATAAACATCATTCACATGAACTACTTCTGCTTTAAAATCCTTGACTACCTTCTGTACGCTTGGCTCATAGATATCGGCCACCGTGACTTTAGCATCTTCTTTACTCAAGTAACCTACTAAATTATAACCTACGCTTCCGACTCCCTGAACCATTACTTTCTTACCTGCCAGACTATCAGTTCCGTAGGCTTTTTTAGCCGCGGCTTTCATTCCCATATAAACTCCATAAGCAGTAACTGGAGAAGGGTCTCCAGAACCTCCGAGGTATTCAGGAACTCCTGTTACATGGTCTGTTTCCATGTGAACCTGCTCTATATCCTTAGGAGAAATACCCACATCTTCAGCTGTTATGTATTTGCCTCCCAGTGTATCTACGAATTTTCCAAATCTTCTAAACAGAGCCTCGCTTTTGTCTTTTTTAGAATCACCTATGATAACAGCCTTTCCTCCTCCAAGGTTAATGCCCGCTACAGATGATTTATAGGTCATACCTCTGCTTAATCTGAGTACATCTTTTAGCGCTTCTTCTTCTGAAGCATATTTCCACATGCGCGTTCCTCCTAATGAAGGTCCTAACGTAGTATTATGTATAGCTATAATGGCTTTGAGTCCAGTAGATTTATCCTGGCAGAATACGACCTGTTCATGGTCATGAGTGAACATCTCAGCCAGTGGGCTGAATGTTTTTTGAGCGGAATGATTTGTCATTTCTATTTCCATGTGATTAAAAGAGCGTTTTTTTCAGTGTCAATAACAAGTGCAAATTTATACTTTTCACTAAGATGAATAAATTATGTTTTAGAAATGTTCGTTAATTTGACATAGATAATATATCAGTTGGTAGAATATGACTTAAGAATAGAAATCAGAATTCATGCTAAAAAGGTACATTATAAACTTATCTAGGATATGATTAAAATTCACATTATTACTCTTTTTCTTTTTGTAAGCGGTGCAATACTTGGCCAGAACCAGCTCACACCTATATCCAAAATAGACTCAGTGGTAGTTTTTACCGAAGGGGCACAACTCACCCGAAACTGTGCAGTTGAACTTAAGTCAGGTGCGAACTTGATAGTCATAAAAGGTCTAACTAATAGCATAAATCCACAAAGTATAAGTGTTACAGGAAACCCCGATTATTTGATTAAGTCTGTGAAGTTCGACACAAATTACTCTGATGGTAAACAAGTGAGTCCAGAACTGCTTGAACTAAAGAAAAAGTTAGAAGATGTAGATTTTAGACTATCTACCCGAAGTAGCTTGGAGCGCGTCTATTCAGAGGAGAAAGATCTTCTGATGAAAAACAAGTCTATAAAAGGAAGTAATGAATCCCTCCTAGCAGAAGACCTGAAAGAAATGGCTGATTTCTATAGAGAACATCTTGAAGAATTAGAATACAAGCTTTTAGAGCTTGGGCTTGAGAAAAGAGACCTCCAACTAGAAAGAAAAGAGATTCAGCTAGAGATTAATAAGTTCAGTAGTCAACAGAACGACTACAAGAGCGAAATACAAATAGAAGTTACCTCTTCCAAAAACCAACGAAGTGAACTTCAGCTTTCTTATGTAATTTATAATGCAGGATGGTACACTACTTATGACGTGAGAACTAAAGAGGTGAATAAACCAGTAGAGTTAATTTGCAAAGCGAATGTCACTCAATCCTCAGGCGTAAACTGGGAAGATGTGAAGCTGACTTTCTCTTCTGGAAGCCCAAGTGTAAATGGAAACAAACCCGATTTAAGACCTTGGTATATTTCTGAATACAATCAAGATGCACTGATAGGTGCATATAGAAATAATCAGTCCAAAAGAAATGCAAAACCTCGTCAAGCATATGAGACAGAGGATTTGGCCAATAACCAAGCATTAGGTTATTCAAGCATAGTTACTGAAAGCATAGAATCACTAATGACTGCAGAATTTAGGATCAGTATTCCTTATGACATCCCATCTGGAAACAGTCCTTATGAAATAGAGATTCAGCGGAGCAATGTTCCTGCATCTTACTCCTACTATGCTGCCCCAGGCATAGATAAATCCGCTTACCTTCTTGCTAGATTAACAGATTGGTCGGACTTGAACTTGCTTCCAGGCGATGCTAATATTTTTTATCAGAGTTCATTCGTAGGAAATTCTTTTATAGACCCTAACTCAACAGAGGACACTCTGGATGTGAGTTTAGGTAAGGACAAAGGCATAGTCATCAGTAGAGAGAAGATAGAGGAGTTCTGT
>CAZTVP010000433.1:0-2830 GCA_964616995.1 uncultured Comamonadaceae bacterium | reverse complement strand
GAGTTATTTCAGATTATAGAAGGAGAATAAAACGGTTTAACTAGCCCAGTATTTATATACTAAAGTCGTTCTCCAGAACGACTTTTTTATTTGCACCGCTAGCTGAACAATAATAAAAATTAAGGGTAAAAAAAGACCCGCTTTAATTATGAAGCGGGTCTTATTATTTTGAATTAAATACTTTCTATCTTGAACTATCCTGGCTGAAGAACTAGGTTAAATGAACCTTCAGTATAGTTGATACTAAACGTCTCAAAGGCATTAGAAATAGTACCTGAGAAAGTTCCTTTTATAGTACTTCCTGCTGTAAATCCTATTTCTTCAAACTGAACGTTTATGTTAGAAGATGGTACATCCGATGAAAACACTCCGAAAGGCCCATATTCGTGTCCAAATACAAATCCCCCTAAGAATGAACCTTGGTCATATGTGGTTTGAGTACCACCTGGCGCGAATGGTTCTGCCGATGGAATAATAAATGCCAATTCTTCATTAGAACCTTGAGCTCCTTCTATAGTAATGGAGTATGTTATCAAAGGATCTGTTCCCATACTCAGAACTGTGGCTGTTCCAGAATAAACTTCAAAGCTTCCTCCATTTGGTCTGAAAATAATCTGACCTTGAGAAGCTGTTTGACAAGGAGGACAGTTCATTAAAGGATCTCCACAGTCAATTCCAGTCTCTAACCCATTCTGAGCACCATCCTCACAGTCAGGTACATTACATGAAGGGCAGTTAGCTCCACCGCAGTCTATTCCTTCTTCGTCTCCATTCTGAATACCATCATCACAAGTAGGTTCCGCACATGGAGGACAGTCAGGTCCACCGCAGTCTATTCCAGTTTCTAATCCGTCTAATATTCCGTTAATGCAGCTTCCTACGGTAGAACAAGGATCACATTCTTCCCCACCACAGTCTATCCCTAGCTCATCTTGATTAAGCATTCCGTCATTACATGTAGGACATGGATCACAGTTAGGACCACCACAATCAGTTTCTATTTCACCAAAATCAGGATCCCATAATCCATTCGTACAAGATGGTGGACATGGATCACAGTCAGGACCTCCACAGTCTACAAGTAACTCTCCGTTATTTAAGACACCATCAAAACAGTTAGGCGGTATTAAGTTTTCATCATTTAAACAGCTGGTAATGATGATAGAAAGTGTAAGCAAAGCAACAAAGCTGGGTAGGAATTTTTTTAATTTCATTAGGTATATTTCTTCCTATTTAAAGTTGATTAATAACCGCTAAGATAGCCATTAACTTTATGTTTGTAGAAAAAATTAGCGTTATTCGCCACTACTTAAGATTGTTAGACCTTAGAAACTGGGCTTTATGGATTACAAATGGAATATAAAAGAAACACCAGCTACCTCTGCATATGAGGTTTTAGCTGAGGAGCTTTCTATTCCTGAAATAATAGCTCAACTTCTAATAAATAGAGGGATTCATACTTATAATCAAGCTAAAGAGTTCTTTCTCCCAGATCTGACTGACCTTCATGATCCTCTCCTTATGAAAGACATGAGTAAAGCAGCTGAAAGAGTATTATTAGCTGCGCAAAACAGAGAAAAAATCATAGTCTATGGAGATTACGATGTGGATGGAACTACTTCAGTAGCTATGATGACTCATTTTTTAAGGAACTTCACCTCCTGTGAAATTGAATCCTACATCCCTGATAGATATGTCGAAGGCTACGGGATAAGCCAGAAATTTATAGACAGCTTACCAAAATCTGATTCTAAGTTAGTCATAGCCTTAGACTGTGGAATAAGAGCCGTTGAATATGTAAGCCAAGCTAACACATTAGGTGTGGACTTCATTATTTGTGATCATCATGAACCAGGTGATTCCATTCCAGATGCTTACGCAGTGTTAGACCCTAAAAGACCAGATTGTGAATATCCATTTAAGGGTCTATCGGGTTGTGGTGTAGGGTTTAAGTTAATACAAGCTGTGCTGCCACTTTTAGGAAAAGATGATAGTCACGCATATCAGTACTTAGATTTCTTAACCATTAGTATAGGAGCGGATATAGTACCTATGGTGGGTGAAAATAGAATTCTAGCCTATCATGGATTAGTAGAGATAAACTCTAATCCCAGACCAGGCATATCTGCTATAATGGCATTATCTGGATTAAAAAGAGCTGAACTGACCATTGGAGATGTAGTGTTTATTATAGCTCCCAGAATAAATGCAGCAGGAAGAATTAAACATGGAATGGCAGCTGTAGAAATGATGTTAGCTTCTTCAGAGAAAGAAGCTAGTCCACTGTGCCATGAAGTAGAAGGTTATAATAGAGAAAGACGCCAAATCGATAGAGCCATAACTCAAGAGGCACTCCAGAAAATTCAACAAGACCAGTTTTATTCAGACTCTTTTAGTACCGTAGTTTGGGAAAAAAGCTGGCATAAGGGCGTAATAGGTATAGTAGCCAGTAGGCTAATAGAAAAAAGCTATAAGCCCACCATAGTCTTAACCGAAAATAATGGAGTAGCAGTGGGCTCTGCTCGTTCTATAAAAGGAATAGACATTCATGAAGTGCTGTCCCAAACAGATGAACACTTATTAAAATACGGAGGCCATACTATGGCAGCTGGGCTTAGTATTAAAACAGAGCATCTCTCTATGTTCAGGAAGAGCTTTGATGCAGCTATTGAAGAGTTGGTAAATGGAACACTTCCTGAACCTATAATTGAAGTAGAGGCGGAATTAGACTTTGACCAAATAGATGCTAAGCTCTACCGGTTGATTCAGAGGTTTGCGCCATTTGGACCTGGGAATATGACACCACTTTTTTGTTCTAGAAGAGTATATG
>CAZTVP010000432.1:0-2835 GCA_964616995.1 uncultured Comamonadaceae bacterium | reverse complement strand
ATATGACCCTGAAATCATTTATCATAATCTTCATGAATACGCTTGTAATCCAGCTAACTTTTGGCCTCAAGTAAGGGAACGAATTAAGCATCTACCTTCTGAATTCAGAGCACTTTCTGCTAGTGGAAAACTGCAGTGGTTAGAAGGAGTTCGTTTTGTGAGTGATGAACCTGGAAAAAATGACTCTGAATCTGGATTAGGAGGTGGAGGACAAACCACTGAAGCACTTTTAGAGTTGGTAAACAATGCTGAGGAAACCATTGAGATTCAAACTCCATACCTCATCACCACTGAACTGGGAAAGGAGTTATTCAGAGTCGCAGTAAATAGAGGAGTAAAAGTTAGAATCCTTACCAATAGCTTGGCCAGCACTGACAATGTAGAAGCTTTTAGCAGCTATCAGTCTGATAGGCTGGAACTTTTAGAAACTGGAGTAGAGATTTATGAAATGAAACCAGATGCTGAAGTCAGAAAAAGAATCATGACTGGGGAATTACAGCAAGAAATGAACTTTCAACCCACTTTCGGGTTACATGCTAAGTCTATGGTAGTAGATGGTAAAACTACAGTAATAGGAACTTTTAACTTAGACCCAAGGAGCGCTAATCTAAATACAGAATGTATAGCTATCATAAATTCAGAACAAATAGCCAATGGAGTTTTAGAGGGAATGAATGAAGAGTTTCAAAAAGAAAACGCCTGGCACATCACTTATACTTTTAATCCTGATTCTGTGGTGAGTACCTCTAAAAGAATAAAGACTTGGACTAGAAAGGTGCTGCCTAAAGGGATTCTTTAGAACCTTTTCTAAAATGATTAGGATACCTTTATTCTGCGGCTTCCACAGTTGACTTGAGCGGTTTCCTAAACCCATTCAAAATCAACCCTATCCCTACAAGAATAAAAGGAACACTTAAAAGCTGCCCCATATTGAAAGTCAACTGATCCTCAAATGCTACTTGGTTTTCCTTGAAAAACTCTACTATTATTCTTACGGTAAAAAACAACACACATGCGAATCCGAATAGGACTCCCGTTCTTCTTTGCAACGCAAATCTTTTATACAAAACCAGCATGATAAGGAACACTATGAAGTAAAGAATAGCCTCATACAACTGTGCTGCATGCCTAGGCACATCATCTATCTTTTCAAAAACCACAGCCCAAGATACGGTAGTAGGAAGACCTATAATTTCTGAGTTAGTGAAATTAGCTAATCTTATGAATGTGAAACAGATACCAGCAGCAACAGAAATGTAATCTATGGCACTCAAAAAGGCATGCTTGGTTTTTCTCGAATACAGAATAACAGCTATGATTAATCCTAAAATTCCTCCATGACTAGCCAACCCCTGATAACCAGTGAGCTTAACTCCGTCATCTGTAATGGCAATGGGCAGGAGCATTTCTAATGGCCGAGACAAGTAATAATCTGGCTCATAAAATAAACAATGACCTAAACGAGCTCCGAGTACTATCCCGAAGAAACAGTATGTAGTGAGCGTATGAAAATTATCTCGGGGAAGACCTTCAGCGTCAAAAATCTTGCGTAAAATATAACCGGCTAGAAGAATCCCTAAGCCGAATAACATGCCATAATAACGGAGAGAATACCCTCCGATATTTATGATTTCTGGGTTCAAGTCCCAGTGAAAATAAGATAGAATCATACAGAATTTGGTTCACTATTATGCTTGAGCATAAGCACGCTCAACCGGCCAATCATCTTGATAGCCTTCTTTCCAAAACTCATTAGCCAGTTCAGCTGGTGTGGCCAAACATGCATCTAGGTCTGCTGTGATTTTCTCCTCATCCATATCCTGACCTATGATGACTATTTCGTTTTTTCTATCCCCAAATATAGTGTGCCAGTTCTCTTCTATCTCATTCTGATGCTCTAAAAAAGCCATAAAAGAAATTCTCTTTTGGAAAGACATGCTACTCCACCATACACCAGCGCTGTCTGCTCGGAGTGAACCACCCGCTTGACCCCAAACTAATGCCTGCTGCGGACGTGATGCTAGCCAGAAGAGTCCTTTACTTCTGATAATATTACTAGGAAATTTGTTCTGTACATAATCCCAGAAACGTTCTGGGTCAAATGGTTTTCGGCTTCTATATACGAATGAACCTATTCCGTATTCTTCCGTTTCTGGAGTGTGTTCTTCTTTGTTAAGCTCTTCTATCCAGCCTGCACTTTGCTCGGCTTCTTCGAAATTAAACAATCCAGTATTTATGATTTCTCTTGCAGGCACTTTTGCAAAGGTTGATTCTATGATTTTAGCTCCAGGGTTCAATTTCTTAATGGCTGCTTTTAAAATTCCGAGTTGCTCCTCTCCTACTAAATCAGTCTTGTTCAACAGAATGACATTGGCAAATTCTATTTGGTCTGTAAGCAGATTCACTATAGTTCTAAAATCTCCTTCGATATCGGTCATGTTTCTATCCATGAGCGTTTCTGGACTCCCGAAGTCTTTAAAGAAGTTAAAAGCATCTACCACAGTAACCATAGTATCTATGTAGCTAAATCTCGATAGGTCTATTCCATTTTCTTCATCTACAAAAGAGAATGTTTGAGCCACAGGAACAGGTTCGCTAATTCCAGTACTTTCTATGAGCAGGTAGTCAAATCTGTCTTCTTTAGCCAAACGCTCTACTTCTACCATAAGGTCTTCTCTTAGCGTACAGCAGATACATCCGTTACTCATTTCTACGAGTTTCTCTTCAGTTCTGGAGAGAACATTTTCGCTTTTCACCAGCTCGGCATCTACATTCACCTCACTCATGTCGTTTACGATGACTGCCACCTTTAACCCTTCTTTATTATGAAGGATA
>CAZTVP010000431.1:2066-2845 GCA_964616995.1 uncultured Comamonadaceae bacterium | reverse complement strand
AGTTACAAATCATAAAAGAATCTAACTAAGAATAATTCCTTGAGTAGAGCATAGTACATTTGCTCAAAATTCTTCTTAATGGCAACTTCTAAAAAAGCATCAGAAACATTAGCTATGGGAACTCATCTAGTTCTACCGAATGACACTAATACATTAGGAAATCTAATGGGAGGTAAACTACTTCACTGGATGGATATAACAAGCGCCATAGCTGCCCATAGACACTGCAGAAGAGTAGTAGTAACCGCCAGCGTAAATAATGTTTCGTTCAATCAGCCGATTAGACTTGGAGATATCGTGACCATAGAAGCTAAGGTCAGCAGAGCATTCACTAGTTCTATGGAAGTGTTTATGAATGTGTGGGTAGAACATCATACTACTGGGAAAAAAATTAAGTGTAATGAAGCTATCTATACCTTCGTGGCTGTAGATCAAGTGGGCGCTCCTATTCAAGTGCCTAAACTCATAGCTGAAACTGAAGAGGAAAAAGAACGCTATGAAGGTGCTCTGAGAAGAAAACAACTTTCACTTATATTGGCAGGAAAGATGGATCCAGAGGATGCTACCGAGTTAAAAGCTTTGTTTTTTAAGAACTAGAGAAACTGCTTCTTTTATTTCAATTAATGAAATAGTAGAGATACACCAGTCTGGAGCATATTTGCATTTACTCCCTAGCTTAGAACACGGTCTTCTATGATGATGCTTAGGTTCTAAAATGATAGAATCTGGATGAGCTAAGTAAGGATACATTCCTAAAGATGGTGTAGTGCATCCCCAAA
>CAZTVP010000431.1:0-2056 GCA_964616995.1 uncultured Comamonadaceae bacterium | reverse complement strand
CAAACTGAAATTTGTGGAACTTTAAATGCCGCAGCTAAATGCATGACACCTGTATCACCGCTGATTACTAAATCTGAAGCTTTTACCAATGCGGCTGTTTCTATAATAGAGGTCTCTCCACAAGTGTTTATAATTGATTTTTCAGACTGTTCAGAAATAAGCCGAGCAAGTACCTTTTCCTTTTTTCCTCCTACTAAAACCACGGGGAGACTTGAAGTTTCTGTAACGGCAACTAGCTGATCCTTGGTCATAGATTTACCCAGATGTTGAGCTCCGATAGCCAGAATAATATAATGCTCTGGAAGATTCCATTTAGATAAATCTGTTCTAGCAGTCTCGGGAAGCTGAACTTCTAATCCTTTATTATCATTAATCACACCTATTTTTTTCAGCGGTGCAAATTTCCTTTCTACAATATGAACATCTGGCAGCACATCAAGGTTGACCTGGACAGCAAGCCATTTTCTCGAATTTAACTTATGGAAAGTGATTCTTTTCACTCCTAAGGCGGAGCTAATAGACTTACTTTTTCTGTTTTTCTGCAGATCAATTATTAGATCAAAGTTTTCCTCCTTTAATTCAGTAGTTAAATCAGAAATATCCTGATAAAGATGGATTTTGCTAATGTGTGAAGAATACTGAACTAATTCAGAAAAAGCTGGTTTTACTAGGAAATGAACTTCTGCCTTGAGCTGCTCTTTCACACATCTAACTATCGGAGAGGTCAGTACCACATCTCCTATAGAACTCAGTCTTATGATCAGGATTTTTTTGATTGAGCGAAGGTAATATCAAAAAAAGAATTGTGTTGAAGGGATTCAGTTTTCATTGCACCGCGAAGAAGAGAATAACTACAGGTGAGAGGAGACTATGACATCAATTAATTTCAAATTTATATTCAACGTGATTTCCTTAACATACTACTTTTGCCACCATGCATTTCATAGATACGCATACGCATTTATTTTCTGAGAAGTACGAAGGACAAAATTCAGAAGTAGTAAAACGCGCTTTAGATAGCGGGATAGACAAAATGGTATTGCCAAATATTGATTTAAAGTCTATACAGTCTATGATGGATTTATCAAGAGAATACCCTAAACACTGTTTCCCTACCATGGGGTTACACCCCTGTGATGTGAAGGAGGATTACAAAAAGGTACTTTCAGAAATGAAAAAATTATTTTCTGAAAATAGGTTTTATGCCATAGGTGAAACTGGATTAGACCTTTACTGGGATAAATCTACCTTATCAATTCAAAAGGAGGCTCTGCGCATACAAATAGAATGGGCTAAAGTATACCAACTTCCTATTATTATTCATGCTAGGGAAAGTTATGATGAGTTGTTCGAGGTTTTTGATGAGATGAATGATGACAGGCTTTCAGGGGTTTTTCACTGTTTTACTGGAAATGAAGAACAAGCGGCTAAAATTATAGGTTATGGAAACTTTTGGTTAGGAATAGGAGGAGTGCTCACTTATAAGAATTCAGGATTAGATGAAACTGTTAGGTATTTAGATTTAGACCATCTGGTACTTGAAACAGACTCCCCTTATTTATCTCCTGCACCTCATAGAGGAAAAACTAATGAAAGTAGCTATCTGCATTACATAGCTTCTAAGTTAGCAGAAGTGAAAGAAATCAGTATCGAAGAAGTGAGCAGAGTAACTACGAAGAACGCTCAACAATTATTTAATTTTTAGAATCATGTCCACGTCAGATGCTAACATATTAATGATTTATACTGGTGGTACCATTGGAATGGAAATCAATACTGAAGATGGAAGTCTAGTCCCTTTGGCATTCGAAAATTTGGTGCAGCTTATTCCTGAATTAGAAAAACTTCCTTGCCAGCTTACCACACATGCATTTGAAAATCCTGTAGATAGCTCTCAGGCAGATCCTGAGTTCTGGAATGATATAGCCAAGGTTATCATTGAGAATTATGAGCATTACGATGGTTTCGTGGTTTTACATGGAACAGACACTATGGCTTTTACAGCTTCAGCATTGAGCATCATGCTAGAAAACCTAACCAAGCCAGTAGTCATCAC
>CAZTVP010000430.1:0-2855 GCA_964616995.1 uncultured Comamonadaceae bacterium | reverse complement strand
ATGTGTTGTTCTTTTTAGGAACTATGCTATATCAGGAGACCTTTTATGACCTCTGTGCAGGTAGATGGTTTCAGTCAGAGGATTTCAAGCCATGGCAGATAGTAACCCATATGTTTATGCACGGTGGAACTAGTCATATATTCTTCAATATGTTCGCATTATATATGTTTGGTTCTACACTCGAAAGATTTTGGGGTTCACAACGGTTCTTAATCTACTACATGGCCTGTGGAATAGGAGCGTTTTTCTTGTTTGAGCTAGTAGAGTTCGTTCAGATTTATCCTCTATTAGGTGAATTGGATTCTGAACTTATAGAAGCCGCTAAAAAAGGAATGTTTGACCCTCAGAATTCAAATAGTGTAGAACTAGCTAGAATGATGAACACTCCCATAGTAGGAGCTTCTGGAGCTGTATTCGGTTTGTTACTAGCTTTTGGAATGTTATTTCCAGATACTCGTTTGATGCTGTTATTTCCGCCTATTCCTATGAAGGCTAAACATTTTGTCATGATTTATGGAGCTATCGAGCTATACATGGGAATTCAAAATAATCCTGGAGACAATGTGGCACACTTTGCTCATTTGGGTGGAATGTTGATTGGTTATTTCCTAATTAAATATTGGCAGAAGAAACAAACCAATAATTTCGACCATTTTAGGTAGAAACAGCACATGAAACAAGAGAGTATCCTAGACCGAATTTTTAAATTTTTTCAAAGTAAAACCATTTTCACTAACCTTATTTTAGTGAATGTATTAGTATTTCTGTCATTAGTTATACTTAAGGTAATTCTTAAGATTTTCTTATTGGATGATTTTCTAATTAAAGATACGCCAACCCTTGTTTGGAACTATTTGAGTAGTACATCTGATTTGCCCGCGTTACTTCGTAGACCATGGAGTTTAATATCGTACATGTTCGTCCATGTTGGTTTTATCCATATTCTAGGTAATATGGTCACGTTCTACTTTTTCGGGAGGTATTTAGACCAGTTTTTAGGAAGTAGAAAACTATTGAGTACTTATATTTTAGGAGGTTTAGCTGGTTGGGCGCTTTATGCTATTGGATATAATTTTATTCCTATGTTCAAAGCCATGGGGCATGGCCCTATGTGGGGAGCTAGTGCTGCTGTTATAGCTACAGTAGTGGCTGCTGCTACCTACAGACCTAATATGAAAATCAATCTGATTTTCGTTCAGCTGGAGTTTAAATATCTAGCAGGGTTAATAGTTTTAATGGACTTTTTGGCGTTAGATACTGGGGTGAATGCTGGAGGCCATTTAGGACATTTAGGAGGAGCGCTCTACGGCTTCTTTATGATTAGACAATTACAGAAAGGAAAGGATATGAATGCTTGGTTAGAAAGACTACTAGACAGATTGAAAAATCTATTTAGACGTAGCCCTAATATGAAAGTGGTGTACAAAAAGTCCCAGGCTGCCCAGCAGTCAGATGAAGAGTATAATTACACCAAGGCTCAAGCTCAGAAGAAGATTGACAAAATCCTTGATAAAATTTCTATGGGTGGTTATGATAGTTTGACTAAAGCAGAAAAGGAATTCCTAAACAAATTCGGGACGAACTAGCATGAAAAAGCTGCTGAAAGGCATAGTAATATTCACTTTAGCTGTTTGTGCCATTAGTCTAGCACTAAGCATTTACAGTCAAGATGTAAACCCTAATGACAATTGGTGGCTTCCTTTTTTCGGGTTGGCTTTTCCTGTTTTTCTGTGGTTGAATGTGATTTTTTTAGTGGTTCTATTCTTTAAGAAAAGTGTGAAGCTTATATTTCCCTTAGTTGCTTTAGTGTATGCTTGGCCAAGCATTCAGAATTACTATCAGCTCACCAGTAAATCTGAGTTTAGTTCTGATGACATCACAGAAATGAAATTGCTCACCTACAACGTAAGAGTCTTTGATAGAAATGAAAATATCGGAGGAAATGTCCGTGAACAAATCTTAGATTACGTTGGCGAACAAGATGCTAATATTCTCTGTTTTCAAGAGTTCTATTATGCAGATGAACCGGGAATATTTGATACCAAGAGCATCATAAAAGATAAATACGGATATGCGCATAGCTACGAGAATTTCACCCATCACATGAGAGGAGGGTTTCATGCTGGTGTAGCTACGTTTAGCAGATTTCCTATCCTCAATGAAGGTACCATCACATTTGATAGTGATTATAGTAATTCGTGCATCTACACAGATTTAATCGTAAAAACAGATACCGTAAGAGTCTATAATGCTCATCTTTCGTCTATCCGATTCGAGAAAGAGGATTATGCGTTATTAGAAGAAACCACAGAAAATAACGCCACAGCTTCTGAAGAAAATATATCTAGGTATAAGCAAATCATTGGCAGGATGAAAAATGCTTACCAAAAGCGTGCGCTTCAGCTTCAGCAGGTGCTTGACCATATTTATGAATGTCCTTATCCAGTGGTGTTGGCAGGTGATTTTAATGATACACCAGTGAGCTATGCCTATGCGCAAACGAGAAAATACTTGACCGATTCTTTCGTAGAAAGTGGTTTTGGGGTCGGGAATTCATACATAGGCAAGCTGCCATCCTTTAGAATAGATTATGTGTTTCATTCTGAAGAGTTAGAAAGCGCAGCTTTCACTACACATGACGTTAGTCTTTCAGACCATTATCCAGTGTTTACAAAGCTTAGGGTGAAGCCGAGTTAGTTCTTAGTTCCTAGTTTTTAGTTGAAAGTTGGCACATTCGACTACGCTGCGCTCCGCTCAGTGACCTTAGGATTGGAGTTTCGAGTTTGAAAGTTTAAAAGTGAATATTTAAGTGAGTTTGACAGTAGGACTGACTATTCTAGTCAACCTGTCAACTT
>CAZTVP010000429.1:0-2869 GCA_964616995.1 uncultured Comamonadaceae bacterium | reverse complement strand
GTTGAGTGGTACATTTTTTACCTATGAATGCGTGTCTATCATTGAAGCCTCTTCATCAATTGAAATAGCTCCTAGTCAACCCTGTGCTCAAATTGCATATGAAAATTTTGAATCTTCTTTTGATTGGGAACTAGAATTAGGTAACTATTATTTATGTGAAAGTCAGACTACATGTGGTTCTGCTGAAGCGTGTAATTATGACCCGTTTGGTTTGTTTTTGTCATATTCTGAACCTATTTGTGTGTTCCCTCCTTCCTTCATTTATTGTGATACTCCATTTCCATGGAATACTTTAAATAGTGAAGTAGGATTTTGGTTTGGAATGTCTTGCCTTGAACCGGATAATTCTATTGATTTTCCTCTCATACCAGATGAAATTACAAATACCACTGAAAGAGCAAATTACCAGTATGGGTGGAGAGAAGACAACCAGTTACAAAATCCTGTCTACATTAGGCTTCAGACTAATGAAACTCCTTATCATTTTATCTTTAGGACAGAAACTAAACCAGGGGAGAACACGGAAATTATGGATACCCAATTAGCTCTTATAGATGGATGTGGAGGAAACGTACTTTTAGCTAATGATGACGGAGGTTGGTCCACACATTCAGAGCTAATAATACCAGCAGATATGTTAGAACAGAACTCAGAGTATATCATAGTCTTAGATACTAATGAACCATATGAAGATGACCAAGGTGTTTGCGTATTAAGTAAAGTTTCTATTCCTGCTGAGTCTCCTGTGTGCGCTGGAGATTTTAATTATGATAACCAAGTAAATGTAGGTGACTTAGGTGGTTTTTTAGGAGCGTTCGGTAGTTCATGTGAGTGAATTTACTGCGGGCTGAAAATGAAGCAGAAACTCCGTTCTTGTGAGCTAGAAAGGAGTTTTTTATACCTCTTGAAAATTAGAAATTCGTAGTTTACAACTGGTACCTTTCCCTTCTGTAGATTCTACATCAAACTCAGCTTTTAGCTTCTTTTTAAAAGAGTTAATCAGTTTATATCCAAAGGAATCTCCCGTCATAGAATCAGCAGGGTTCTGAATGCCTATTCCATCATCATTTACACTGAGCACCAGGTTATTACTTTCTTTCATAAGTGAAACATATATGCTTCCGCTATCATCATTCGGAAAGGCATATTTCAGTGCATTAGTGACTAGTTCATTTATAATCAAACCCAGAGGAACTACCGTATCCACATCTAAATTAAGATCTGATATGTTCATTTTAAGCTGGATTCTGTCTCCACTTATTTGGTATGTATTAAAAAGATTCTGTGTGAGTTTTTCCAGATAATCTTTCATTTTAATTCCGGTTAGGTTCTCTTTCTGATAAAGATTCTGATGAATTAGACTCATAGATTCTACTCTTGACTGACTCTCATTTAATGCGTCCTTAGCTTCTTCATCATCAGTAGCTCTGGTCTGAAGCCTAAGTAAACTAGAAACCACCTGAAGGTTATTCTTTACCCTATGGTGAATCTCTCTCAGTAGCGTATCTTTTTCATCTAATGATTTAGATATTTCTTCTTTCTGCTGCGCAATGGTTCTTCTACTTCTAAAGAGAAAAAAGGAAAATACTCCGAGAGCTACTAGTCCTAGAATGGAAAATAGAGATATGGTTTTTTGAGTCTTATTTTCATTGACGAAAATTCGTTCTTTGAATTCAAACTCTACGCTATCTTGAAACGCTTCTTTTTCATACTGATTAGCTATACTAGCTTTGAGAATTGATTTCTGGTTTTCATCAGTTAAAATTTTACGCTCTAAGGCTAATAGTTCATTTTGCTGTTTGAGCGCTTCTTTATAGTTTCCTAATCCTGACTGAATTCTAATTAGTAATTCTCTACTAGCTTTTAAATTTTCATCCACTTTGTCCTCTATTGAGAGCTTTAAAGATTTTTCTGCATAAGGAAGTGCTTGTTTCATTTTACCGAGTTCAGTGTAGGAAACAGCTAAGTCTTGATAAACGCCAGGGTAATTCTCGGTTTGACCAATTTCATTCAAGAAATTCAAATTTTCTAAAGATGATTCTAGTGCTTCTCCATAGTTCCCTTGAGAAAGATAGTATTGAGTTAGCTGCCTCTTAGCTACTACAGTTCTATCTGGTGCTCCGAAGTTAGCGCACACTTCACTCAGCTCATTCAAGATAGCGGGTATTTCATCCGAATTAGAATCTTCTAGTAAACTGGCTTTCAGTGCCAGTGGTTCTATAAGCAGTTCTGTGGTACCCATGTCTCTGGCTAAAGGAATTATCTCATTACAGATTTTAAGTGCTTCCTCTTTTTCATCATTAGCCGCCAGTAGATCCGCTAAAAATCCTGAACCATATATTAAGATATAATCTGAGTTGTTTTTTCTGCCCATAGTCACTGCAGCTTTGAAATCAGCTAAAGCTTTGTCGTATTCGGAAATAGATTCATATATGAGCCCTCTTTCTATGAGGTACTTAGCTTTTTCTTTGAAAAGAGGTCCTTCATTAGCCATGCTTATAGCTAAGTTCAGTTTAACTAAAGCAGAATCAAATAGGCCTTTTCTACTCAGCAGACTTCCTTGAATACCTGAGGTTTTCATTATGCCTATGGAATCTGAAGTGTTGATGTAAAAAGACTCTGACTTAGAGTATCTAGTTAAGGCTTCTGTCGTATCACCGCGGCTGATATGAATATTAGCCAAGTTAAATGTTAAGTCTGCTATCCCTTTTTGAAATCCAGCAGCTTCATGAGCTTTTAATGACTCACTAAAATATACATAGCTAGAATCATAGTTTCCTCTAATAGCCCAGCTTACCCCTTGAAGTTTTAGCGCTGTGCCTTGTTCTTTAAGATCACCATTAGATTTTGCTTGGTTTAAATAATTTTG
>CAZTVP010000428.1:0-2871 GCA_964616995.1 uncultured Comamonadaceae bacterium | reverse complement strand
TTCAATTTCACCGACGATCTCTTCCAAAATATCTTCTAGCGTCACTAAACCTGAAGTTCCTCCATACTCATCTACTACTACTGACATATGGATTTTCTTTTCTTGGAATTCTCTCAGGAGGTCGTCTATCTTTTTATTTTCTGGCACGAAGAAAGGGGCACGCATCAGCTTAGTCCATTCATAATGCTTTCTATGGATGTAAGGAAGTAAGTCTTTTAGATATAGCACACCCTTTATATTGTCTAAGGTTTCTTCATAGACAGGAATTCTACTAAACCCAATTTTACTCACCGTTTCTAGAATCTCCTGAAAAGAAGTACTAATTTCTATGGCTTCTACATCCACTCTAGAAGTCATCACCTGTTTGGCATCCTTAGTCCCGAAGTAAATAATCCCTTCCAGAATCTTCTGCTCACCTTCTGTCCGCTCGTCATCATTCGTAAGTTCTAGCGCCTGACTGAGTTCTCCAATACTCAATGTGTTAGACTGGGATTCTGCTCTTCGGTCTATGAACTTAGTCATTCTAATGAGTGGATTCGTGAGCGGAATGCACACTTTAGACATTACAGTCATAGGCTTAGCCATAAATGAAGCTAAGCCTACATTATTAGAAGTGGCATAAACTTTAGGAATCACCTCTCCGAATAAGACAAGTAAGAATGTTACCAACACAACTTGAATCAACACCTGTGTAACAGAACTTTCTTGACCTTCAAAGAATGGGTCTATCACAATAGAGGAGATAAGAATGATGGCAACGTTTATAAAATTGTTTACTACTAAAATAGTAGCAAGCAATCGTCTAGAAGCACTTTCTTTATTAGGTTCCAGGAGCAGTTTCAGAATCGTATTATGCTCTGTGGAATTGCTGTTTTTAAGCTCCTCTAGCTGTGTAGGACTGATAGAGAAAAAAGCCACTTCTGAACCAGATACTAAAGCACTACATACAAGTAGTACCAGCATTAAAGCACTAAATATCCAAAATGTGGGCTCACTTGTGATTTGAGCTAACAGAATAGAATGGTATAAATCTCCTAGGTCTGGGTCCAATGGCTAATTCTTAAAATGGAAGGTCATCATCTGGTGCAGCTGGACTAGATGATGTAGCTTGAACGGGTTTGGCTTCTCCTACTGGAGCTTCAGAACTGTCTCCAGCTCTACCGAGCATAGTGAAGTTGTCTACCACTATTTCTGTAGTGTAACGCTTAGTTCCGTCATTACCATCCCATGAGCGAGTTCTTAGTTTTCCTTCTATGTAAACTTGAGAACCTTTCTTTAGGTATTTTTCAGCTATGTCAGCCTGAGCGCCCCACACAGCTATGTTATGCCACTCAGTGTAGGTAGTTTTTTCTCCAGAAGTCTTATTTCTTCTTACTTCACTGGTAGCCAGCGAGAAGTTAGCCACTTTTGAACTCTCAAAAGACTTTATCTCCGGGTCTTTTCCCAGATTACCTATTAGAATTACTTTATTTACTCCAGCCATTTTTCTTCTGAATTAAGAACAAAGGTAAATATTTGAAATTATTCCGAATTCTCCTACTGATTGAATTAGAAATCCGTTCAAAACAGATAAGATTCAAGAAATTTCTCCATTAATCTGTGAATAGGATAATCATGTAAATCTGATAGTTCTACCTCCACAAATTCTTTAGACTTTGGAAGCTCTTCCAAGTGATAGACATGAAAAGTGGCCTTCAATCTTCTGTGCGAAAGAAGATGCAGAAACTCCACTGACTGATGTACCTTTTTTAATTCTGAACTGGCCAGTGAAGGATAGACTTTTAAAATCTCCTCTGTTTCATTTTTCATTTTCCCTTCATCCACTCTTGAAGGAAACTCATATAAATTTTGCCAGATTCCCTTTTTATTTCTCTGGTAAATGAGTGTTTTGCGCTGTGCAATGAGGATGAAATAATCCAAGAACAATTCTTTCACCTTGGTTTTCTTCAACTTTACGGGAAGAACATCCACTTTTCCTTGAGCGAATGCTTCACACTTGGAATTGAGTGGACATTGAGAACAGTTTGGGGATTTAGGAATGCATTGCAACGCACCAAACTCCATAATCCCTTGATTATAATCAGCTACATTCTTTTTAGGTAAAGTTTGCCAACTGAGCTCCTTAAATAGTTTTACTCCAGTGGTAGTATTTATAGGTTCATCCACTCCATAAAAACGAGAAAGCACTCTGAACACATTTCCATCTAAAACAGGTCTTCTTTCGTTAAAACTGAAACTAGCTATGGCAGAAGCCGTGTAATCCCCCACCCCTTTGAGCTTTATAAGTCCGTCATAGGAATCAGGAAAGACTCCTTTTAATTCTTTGGAAACGAACTTGGCCGCAGAATGAAGGTTTCTGGCCCTGATGTAATAACCTAGACCTTGCCAAAGCTTCAGCACTGTATCCTCTGAAGCTTCTGCTAGTTCATGAACGTTCTTAAAGTTATCTATGAACTTAAGGTAATAAGCCATCCCTTGGTTCACTCGAGTTTGCTGCAGAATAATTTCGCTGAGCCAAATTTTAAAAGGGTCGGAGGTATTTCTCCATGGAAGGTCTCTCTTATTTGCGCCATACCACTTTAATACTGTTCTCCCGAAGAATTCACCCATTTATAACATATTGGTTTTAAGCCCTATAAATTTTACATTTATTAAGCTTCTAATCTGCGCAAGTAAGTATTTTTGCATTGAAATAAAGTCAAATAATTCAAAAGCATAATATGACAAAAGCAGACATTGTAAATTCCATAGCCGATAAATCTGGAATAGAGAAAGTAGATGTACTAACAGTAGTAGAAGCTTTCATGAGCACTGTAAGAGGTTCTCTCGAGAAAGGAGAAAATGTTTACCTAAGAGGTTTTGGAAGTTTTA
>CAZTVP010000427.1:0-2886 GCA_964616995.1 uncultured Comamonadaceae bacterium | reverse complement strand
TTCCGTATGTAGAAGCCGTAAGACAGATGAAATGGGAAAAGCCTAATGACTGCCTGGTAGTACATCTTACACTAGTTCCTTATTTAGCTGCGGCTGGAGAGTTAAAAACCAAACCTACTCAGCACTCAGTTAAGCAGTTATTAGAATTAGGTGTTCAGCCAGATATTTTAGTTTGTAGAACTGAGCATGAATTGACAGCTTCAGTTAGAACTAAGGTGGCTAAATTCTGTAACGTAGCTCCTAATGCCGTTATCCAAAGTATAGATGCTGATACCATTTATGATGTTCCTCTATTAATGCTAGACGAAAAGTTCGACCAAGTAGTTCTGGAGAAACTAAGAATAGAGAAATATCCAGAGCCTAATCTAAAAGAGTGGAACTCCTTCTTGAAAAAATTCAAGCACCCTAAACATTCAGTAAAAATAAGCTTAGTCGGAAAATACGTTGAGCTGAAAGACTCGTATAAATCTATAGCTGAAGCATTTAATCACGCAGGTGCTCAAAACGAAATTAAAGTAGAACTAAACTGGGTTCACAGTGAAGACATTAACCCTAAGAATGTTAGGAGTTTGCTGGGAGATTCAGATGGTATAATGGTGGCACCAGGATTCGGATCTAGAGGTGTGGATGGGAAAATAGATGCGGTTAAGTTCTCTAGAGAACAAAATATTCCATTCTTCGGGATTTGTTTAGGTATGCAGGTAGCTGTTATTGAATTTGCTAGAAACGTGCTTAAACTTAAAGAAGCACACAGCACAGAAATTAAGGAATACACTCCGCACCCTGTGATAGATATAATGGCAGAACAGAAATCCGTCACGAACCTGGGAGGAACCATGAGACTAGGTACATATGATTGTCAACTGCGCAAAGGTTCTATAGCTCATTCAGCCTATAATGAGGAAATGATAGAAGAGAGACACAGGCACAGATTTGAGTTCAATAACGACTACTTAGAAATGTTTGAGAAAGCTGGCATGAAGACCTCCGGCATTAACCCAGACTCTGAGCTCGTGGAAATAGTAGAAATACCTGAGCATAAATGGTTCGTAGCTGCGCAATTTCATCCTGAATACAAAAGTACCGTGCACACCCCTCACCCACTCTTCGTGAACTTTGTAAAAGCTAGTTTAGACCATAAGAACTAGTTTCTAGACTCATTTTCTCTAAATAAGAACAGAGAAAATATAAAAGCTATAAATACAGCTCCCGCTTGACGCTCAAGCATAGACTCGGTTACTAAATTCAGAGCTATTACTAATCCTATGACGAGCATTAGCACATCTCTCCTGAGACATGCCATGTAAATAAAGAAAGCCAGCGTGATTAATAAGATACTTAAACCTACAAGTCCAGTTCCTAAGGCTGTCTCCAAATATTGGTTATGCGCATTTAATCCTTTTTCTACGATATAATCATGACCACCTTCCTCATATTTTTTTAATAATTCATCTTGGTAATCACCCACTCCTTTACCAGCCAATATATCCTCATTTATAATACCCAGTGATGACCTCCAAACCACTAGTCTAGAGGAGGTACTTTCAGGTTCTTTTATTTGAATATCATCTTCAGATATAAATTCAGAAGTTTCTTGAACTGCCTGTGAGATTCGCTCTGTCACCATTGGGTTTAAGAAAACTAAAACCATAAGCAGGAAAACACCTCCAAAGACTAAAAAGTTCTTTGTTTGTTTTTCACGGTAATATTGCACCGCAGAGAAAATTAGAACCATAATTAGGGTTATGATAGCCATTTTAACCGCCATCATAGTAATCATGACTACCAGAATGCCTAAAGAGCTATAAATAAGAATTAACTCTCTTTTACTCTTGTAATTTTTAATAGAATGGAATAATAGCACACTAACGGAAACTACGTAGTACATACTCAAGTAGGTACCATGAACAAAATGAGTCAACCCCGAATAGGATAGTGACTCAAGCTCTCCTGTATCCATATAATCCAAGAAGCTTAGCACTAGAGACAGGAACACAGAAAAAACTGAACTACCTATTAGGCAACTGAATATTTGCCCTACGTTTTTTCTCGAAACAAACCCACTTATACCTAGCGCTAAAGGGAAAAGCAAAAAACTCAACTTGGTTTCTATTACCCTTAAACCTAACCCTGTATTATCACACCATAGAAGACTTAAAGCATTTAAACTAAAGAATAAAATACCCGCCATTAGCATGGTTCCCCACTCCACTCTTCTACCAGGTCTTACAGAAAAAAGACTTACTAGAAATAAGAGAGCCACTAAAAGAGACAAAATCCCTGTGTGAAACAGCGGAAAGGCCATAGCTAACACACATAGAATCCAAAACCGTACTTGATTTAATCTCTCCATATAATTCTGCAAATCTACTGTAAGAATTCTCTGACGTAATATTCTGAGCCCTTCTTACAGTAAACTGTTAACTCAAACAGTAAAACTAGTATAAACCAAACTTAATTACCATGCGAAAATTAGGAACTCTCATACTAGTTCTATCTATCATTACTCTTCAAATAAAGGGTCAAAGCTTTCAAAAGCTTTATGGAAGCTCAGGCATAGAAATGTTCTATGACTTCATTCAACTTCCAGATCAGGGATATATATTAGCTGGTGGCACCTCTAGTTATGGAGCTGGAGGTTCAGACTTACTCATAACTCGAACTAACGGTATAGGTACTCCTTTATGGTCTAAAACCATAGGAAAAAGTGGGATTGACAACATAGGAGGAATGGACTATAACCAAAAAACTGGACAGATCATCCTAGCGGGAAATATTAACAATAACAATGATAATATTAATCTCACCTTATTAGATCTAGAAGGAAATATAATCTGGAGTAAAACCCTCATAACCAGCGGAAATGAACTGATAAAAAGCGTGTCA
>CAZTVP010000426.1:0-2887 GCA_964616995.1 uncultured Comamonadaceae bacterium | reverse complement strand
CAGGCATCCCGAATGAAATATTAGGAACAAATAAACCATCCATTACATCCAGATGAAACCAATCTGCTTTGCTTTCATTTACGAGTTGGACGTCTTTACTAAGATTTAAGAAATCTGCAGCCAGTATAGAAGGAGCTACAAGGTGTGACATGGTCAAGAATTTTGGTTAGGTGCAAAGGACGAAAAGTAGATTCATAGCACCGCGAGAAAATAGTGAGGTGTTATGAACAAGTTAGGAACAGCGGAAGTTCTCGTTTGGGGGTTCGGGGTTGGCACATTCGACTTCGCTGCGCTGCTCAGTGACCGAGGTTTGAAGTTGGAAGTTGAAAAGTTAGAAAGTTTAAAGTTTGCACGCTGCTCAGTGGCCTGGGTTTGAGGTTTGTAATTTGAGACCTGCCTGCCGGCAGGCAGGTTCGAAATTTGAAATTGGAGGTTTTGGTTTCATCTAATGCTCGTTTTTTACCCACCCCAAGCCCCTCCGAGGAGGGGAACTTTGAATAATAAAAAAAGGGGTAGCTCTTTCGAGCTAGCCCCTTTCATTTAGGTTAGGTTGTGTATAAATCTTTATCTCTGCTGAACCATAAGTTTATGGTAATGAACATCGTTTCCTACTACCATCTGAAGGGTATAAGAACCAGGTTCCCAATCTAGTCCAGTTAAAGTGTATTCGTATAATCTAGAACCGTCAGCTAATCCGTCAAAGACTACAGAGACTGTTCTTCCCATAGCATCTACTACTTGTGCCCTTACATCTGCGTTTTGAGGAACGCTGAAGTTCACTGTAAATGAATCGTTAAAAGGATTCGGGTATGAGAATATACTTACTTGCTCTGGAGCTTCTACTTCTATAGTTACGGTTTGAGTACCTTCTGTGATGTTTCCACATGCATCTTCTGCTACCCATGTTCTAGTAATCACATAAGGACAGAACTCGCTGGTTACTTCTTCGAAGAAACTGATTGACACATCATCATCACAATTGTCAGTAGCGTAAACAGAAGTTTCTATCTCAGGCACATCTTCACCACACTGAACTACTACATCTTCTGGAACATTGAACAGTTCAGGTAGTTCATCATCTGTTTGTCTAATGAACTGAACTAAAGAAGCTGAGTTTCCACAAGCATCAGTAGCTGTCCATGTTCTTTGTACTACTCCGAAACATCCTCCTGAGAAGAATAGATCGTTGTATGTCAGGTCAACATCGTTACAAGCATCTGTTACTTCTATGGTGTAATCACCAAGGGTTCCGCATGGTACTTCCACTTCATTTTCAGCTTCTCCAAACTCTGGAGCGGTAGTATCTATCACATGTATAGTTTGAACATATACATCCATGTTTCCACAATCATCTGTAGCTGTCCATGTTCTGATTAAATCATAGTTACAAGTTCCTGTAGCTTCCTCTGTAAATTGGATATCTACATCATCATCACAGTTATCTGTAGCACTTAGGATAGCTGGTTCTGGAATATCTTCACATTCCACGCTTAAATCCTCAGGGCCTTCAGATAGTACTGGGGCTTCTGTGTCAACTACGGTAATCGTTTGCACCGCCATAGCTGTATTTCCACAATCATCTGTACCTCTGAATATTCTTGAAATAATGAGGTTACATTCTTCCATAGCAAACTCATCTGTTACGGACTTTTCTACGTCATCATCACAGTTATCTGTAGCTGAGAATTCTGGCGCTTCTGGAATCTCTGTGCAGCTTACAGTTACATCTGCCGGTATTCCCTGTAACTCAGGAAGCGTAGTATCTGTTACTGTAATCTCCTGAGTAGCTGTAACTGAATTTCCACAAGCATCTGTAGCAGTCCATGTTCTTACGATTAAGAATCCGCAATCCTGAGCTACTTGAGACTCTGAAGTTTCTATTTCAATTTCGGAACCACAAGCATCTTCTGCTTGTATTTCAGTAAATGGCGGCAGCGCATCACATTCTACAGTCATATCCTCTGGCACATTTAATAGCTCAGGAGCTTGAGTATCTTGAACCACTAACACTTGTTCTGCTGAAGCAGTATTACCACAAGGGTCAGCTGCAGTCCATGTTCTAATTAAAGTGAAACCACAGCCTGCTTCTACCATCTCTTCTGAGAAGTCAACGGTAATATCATCATTACAATCATCTGTAGCAGAAACTGAAGCTGGCTCTGGAATGGCTGCGCAATCTACAGTTTGGTTCTCTGGAACTCCTTGTAAAACTGGTGCTTGAGTATCCACTACGGTTATCACCTGAGATTCTGAAGACTCATTTCCACACTGGTCTGCTACAGACCAAGTTCTGGTTAGAACTAACGTACATCCGTCAAATTCTGAAGACTCTTCATAATCCACGCTAATGTTAAAGTCACAGTTATCATCTGCTGTTACTTCTGCTGGAGCTGGAATTTCTGAACATTCTACTTGAATGTTCGCAGGAACTCCATCAAGCTCTGGTGCAGTAGTATCTTGTACTGTAATTACTTGGCTGTATTCTGTAGTATTTCCACAGTCATCTACCGCAGTCCAAGTTCTAGTAATGTTATATGGACAGTCCATAGCACTCATTTCCTGAGAGATAGACACTTCCACCACCTCATCACAGTTATCTGTAGCTTCAAGCATTACTGGCTGTGGCACGGCATCACATTCTACAGTTATGTCTTCCAAAGTAGAAGTGAATACAGGAGCTGTACTGTCGGTAACAGTTATGACTTGAGAAACTGAAGTTTGATTCCCACATGCATCAGTAGCTACCCAAGTATTGGTCTGAGTATATCCACAAACTGATTCATCAGTTACTTCGAATGAGAATTCAACATCTACCTCTTCTGTGCAGTTATCTGTAAACGTAGGCATAGCTGCTGGTAGCGCATCTTCACAACTTAAATCTAAGTCT
>CAZTVP010000425.1:0-2901 GCA_964616995.1 uncultured Comamonadaceae bacterium | reverse complement strand
TTTATCGAAGTAGGGACAGGGGGTGCGAGAGATCTCATTCTAAAAAAGCAGTACTTACAATAAACCCTAATCAAACTTTATAGCTCGCACAGGGTCTATCTTGGCTACATAAAGCACAGGAAGCAACATAAACACCAGACAAATGGCCAGAGTGAGCAGATTAATCTGTAGAATTCCTCCCCAATCTAGATGAACTGGAACATGGCTTAGAATATATTTTTCTGGGTCGAGTTTTAAGAACTTGAACTTCTGCTGTAACACACAGAATCCTATTCCTGCCACATTTCCTATCACAAGTCCTACCACTAATATTCTGCTGGCTAAAACAAAGAACAAACCACTCAGATTTCTACCCGTAGCACCGAAGGCCTTAAACAGTCCTATAAGATTCGTTTTTTCTATAATGATGATTAAAATGGCGCTAGCTATATTGATAATAGCTACGAAAATCATCAGCACTATAATAATTACCACATTGATATCCAGCGTGTTTAACCAACTAAATATCTCGGGAAAACGGCTTAGAATAGTATCACTTCTATAGTAATAAGGAAGAGTGTAAGTGAGTGCGTCATCTGCATTCAGTACAGATTGATAGTCGGTAAGGATTACTTCGTAACCTCCTGTATATTCTTCGTGTGTTCCTCCGCTACTCATCACTTCAGCCGCTCCTTCTTTGAACTTCACAAATGCAGAATCTGGAATAGTTTCGAATCTATCTTTTACGATTAATGAAAAATCTCTGGCTTCAGTTTTAGGTAAAGCATGCGGGCCTTTTCCTTTCCAACCACCTTCACTCCATACATAACGTAACTGACCTTCTCCACCGAATCCGAACCCTTCTACTAGCCAATTATTTCCTGATTCATCCTCTTCTACTTTTACCTGAGCTTCTATTCCCCACTGGCTAATCTTAGCCATAATCTCTAGTGGTACGAACACAAACTGTTCATCAAACTCTACAAAACCAGAGTTATAAATTCCTTTAATCCTGAAGGTTCTGGGCTTGATGTCTTCTTGGTTCTGAACGAAATATACCGTGAGCTTATCTCCTACCTCACAACTCAGTCTTTTAGCTATGGTTTCTGAAAGTAAAATTTCAGTCTTAGGCTTTACTCCTTTTTCCAACTGAAGTACCTCACCTGCTATCATCTTTTCCTGAAAAAACGACCAGTCGAAATCCCATGAAACTCCTTTAATTACTGCTCCTTCTATGCTTTTTTTAGTTTCTAGAATGCCAGGCTTCACCGCGAACCGCTGCACGTGCTTCACAGACTTGATGTTTTCTATAACCTTGACCAAAGAATCATTGGTCACCATAGGAACTGACTCCATACTTTGAACTCCAGAATTTTCGGTGACCTGAACATGAGACCCGAATCCTACTACTTTATCTCTCACCTCATTTTGGAACCCTATTACTATAGCTATGGCTATAATCATTACAGCTATTCCTAATGCTACAGCACCTTTAGCTATCTGGACTATAGGTCTGGAAAACCCGTTTTTGAGTCCTTTTCCTGTACTGATTTTTCTGGCTATGTAGAAATAAAATTTTGTCATCTGAAGCTAGCGCAAAAATAGCTGAACCAGTTACATCAGCTTATAAAAAAGAGGTTATTACAGCTAAGACGTTAACTGATTCTATAGACCCTAAGAAATTTGAAGGAATCCTGTCACGATTTTTGCACCGCACCATGCATCATGAGATTAACACTTCTTTTTTCACTTCTACTTTTTCTAGCCTGTAGTAATCAGCTTTCGGATTCTAACTATAAGCATCAGCCTCCTGTTAAAAAGGAAAAAAATGACACTAAGAACTGCTTAGCTCCACTTCATGAAAATTTCAAAACTGGAGCCGACCAACTTTCCCTGGTCCTTGAAAAAACAGCTGGAAAGCGAGTAGGGATGGTCGGAAACCAAAGTTCTGAGGTGAACCTAATACATCTTGTGGATACACTTCTTTCCTATGGTACCGATGTAAAAAAGATCTACTGCCCTGAGCATGGGTTTAGAGGAGAAGGTGCCGCTGGAGAGATTATCAAGGATGGAAAAGATGCTGTAACTGGGCTTCCAATTATCTCTTTGTACGGCAAAAACAAAAAACCTTCAGCCGAAGATTTAGCTGGAATAGATGTGCTGCTATTCGATATTCAGGATGTAGGAGCACGTTTCTATACCTATATCTCTACACTTCATTATGTGATGGAAGCTGCTGCTGAACAAAACATTCCAGTGATTGTACTAGACCGCCCTAACCCAAATGGTCATGTAGTGGATGGGCCGATTTTAAATCTTGAATTTGAGTCTTTTATCGGGAAGCATAACATTCCAGTTTGTCACGGGATGACTATAGGAGAATATGCTCAAATGATAAATGGTGAAGGCTGGTTACCGAATAATCTTAATTGCCATCTAGAAGTTATTCCATGTTCTAATTATAGCCGAAACATGCGATATGATTTGCCTGTCCAACCTAGTCCGAATTTGCCCAACATGAAGAGTGTGTGGCTGTATCCATCGTTATGCTTTTTCGAAGGAACTACGGTTTCTGTTGGCCGCGGTACTGAGACCCCATTTCAGATTTTCGGGCATCCTGAGTTACCTGAAACTGGCTTTAAGTTTACACCTGCCTCCATGAAAGCCGCTCCTGAACCTAAGTTAGAAGGTAAGCGGTGCAATGGTGCTTTGTTCTCCGAATCACAACTCGATTCTTTAATCTGTTCAGGAAAACTGGATTTATCCTACCTAATTCTAGCGCATAAAGTTCTAGGCAATAAACTATTCTCCAGACCAGATTTTTTCGACTTATTGGCTGGTTCACATGAATTAAGAAGTCAGATTATAAGAGGTTCAACCAAGGAAGAAATCCGAGAAAGCTGGGAAGAAGGACTTACGGAA
>CAZTVP010000424.1:0-2911 GCA_964616995.1 uncultured Comamonadaceae bacterium | reverse complement strand
AGCATTTATTAGGTGTAAAACAGCTCACTGAAGCTGATATCAAGCTCATTTTTCATCATGCTGAGGAATTTAAAAAAGTCATTAACCAACCCATTAAGAAAGTTCCTTCGCTCAGAGACATCACTATAGCTAATATGTTCTTTGAGAATAGCACTAGAACTAAGCTGAGTTTTGAGTTGGCAGAAAAAAGGTTAAGCGCTGATATAGTAAACTTTAGCGCTTCAGGTTCAAGTGTAAAGAAGGGTGAGACTTTAATAGACACTGTGAACAATATCCTCAGTATGAAGGTGGACATGGTGGTTATAAGACACTCTGCACCTGGTGCGCCTCACTTCTTGAGTGAAAACACTAATACTACGATTGTAAATGCCGGAGATGGTACGCATGAACACCCTTCACAAGGGTTATTAGATGCATTTTCACTGAGAGAAAAGCTAGGAGATTTAAAAGGCAAAAAAATAGCCATAGTAGGAGATATCAAGCACTCAAGAGTGGCATTGTCAAATATCTTCTGTCTCCAGAAATTAGGAGCTAAGGTTAAAGTCTGCGGGCCAGCTACTTTAATTCCTAAACACATTGAAGAATTAGGTGTAGAAGTAGAATACGACTTAGAAGCTGCGGTGCAATGGGCAGATGCTCTAAACATGCTAAGAATTCAGCTCGAAAGGCAAGGGGATTCTGACATAGAAGTAGCCAATTTCCCAAACCTACGTGAGTATAGTTCCCTGTATCAGTTAAACAGTGAACTCCTAAAAAAAGTAAAAAAGAACCCAGTTATACTTCATCCAGGGCCTATAAACCGTGGTGTGGAAATTACCAGTGAGTTAGCCGATAGCCCGAATTCAGTGATTTTAAATCAAGTAGAAAATGGTGTAGCCATAAGAATGGCAGTCATTTATTTGTTAGCAAGTAACATTACACGATAGTTTACGTGCAGAAAAAGTGGTATCTTTGTTGCAAACCCTTTATTGAACATTTATGAAATTCGAGATAGAACAGAAAGACAAGGTAACAGTAGTTAAGTCTAAAGTAGAGAAGCTAGATGCGTTACACGCTCCTGAATTAAAGGGGGAATTAGTCTTACAGAATAAAAACGGAAATAAAAATATAATCTTAGACCTTTCAGAAACTAGATATTGTGATTCTAGTGGATTAAGCGCGGTATTAGTAGCTAATCGTTTATGTAGAGAGTCTGAGGGAGTTTTTGTGTTGTGCGGACTACAAGATGCAGTCTCTAAATTAATTACCATATCTCAGTTAGATTCTGTTCTTAAAATAGTACCTACTTCTAATGAAGCTGTAGATTTAGTTTACATGGAAGAAGTAGAAAAAAATCTTTAATATGAAAAGACTTTTACTCAGCCTCACTCTTATTGCCTTTTCTACTTACACTTTTGGTCAGTGTGTAGATGATTATGACTGGTCTGGACAGGAATATGGTGTAAGCCCAGATCCTGAAGAAGGAGAAACCTTTGAGGATGGTGTTTTGGATATACCATACTCAGAAACAGTTTACATTTTAGTTCCTGATAATGCAGGCGCTATTTTAGAAGGTCAATCAGCTCCTATAGATTCAGTAGAACTTGTAAGCCTTGTAATTTCTCAAAACGGAAACACATACACTCAAGAAGAATTTGGAGTGTCTCTTACTTGTAATAATGGGGGAACTAGCCCGAATGAATGTACATTCATGGGTGGGCAATCTGGATGTGGATTATTATCAGGAACACCTCTTATAGCGGGTGAATTTAGTGTGACTTTAGAAGCTATCGTTTATGGCACAATTGAAATCCAAGGAAATGAAGTGACTATTCCGCTTGATTTTGATTATGACGGTTATACCATTACTATCCTAGAGGAAGTGTCAGTTAATGAGCTTCAAGAACCTATTCAAGATGTAGTGCTTAGTCCAAATCCAATTACTACTAAAGGATTAGTTCAGTTTACTACTCCTAACGCAGGCAATGTTTCGTTTAAGGTCTATAACCTTTTAGGAGAAGAGCAAAAAAACGAAGTGATTAAAAGTCAACAAGGTCTGAATAAGATCATAATAAATACTTCTGATTACGAAAGTGGAGTTTACCTCTACCATTTAGAAATGAATGGAACTAAAGTGACTAAGCGCTTTGTAATTAACAAGTAAACAAAAGAAATAGAATTAAATTGAAACCGCTTCGAGATTACCTCAAGCGGTTTTTTTGTCATGAAATTTGAAGTAAATATTCTCGGGTCAGCAGCTGCTACTCCTACGCTTAAAAGGAATAGTACTGCCCAGTTATTGAATATTCATGATAAATTATTTCTAGTAGATTGTGGTGAAGGAACTCAGATTCAGCTCAGAAAGTTCAAATTCAAATTTCAGCGAATTACAAGAATCTTCATCAGTCACCTGCACGGAGACCATTATTTAGGCCTCTTTGGATTAATGAGTTCTATGCATCTGCTAGGAAGAACTAAGGTTCTGCATATTCATGCGCCAGAGGATTTAAAAGAGCTCATAGATCTAAACTGCAAGGCTAGCCAGACTTACTTAAGCTTTCCCTATGAATTTCATCCTACGAATCCTAAAAAAGAAGAATTAATTCATGAAGATAATACATTAGAAGTGTATTCTATTCCGCTGAAACATAGAATTCCTACTACAGGCTTTGTTTTCAGAGAAAAAGTGAAAAAGAACAGAATCAAGAAGGAAAAAATAGCAGAGTACAGTCTAGGAGTAGAAGAGATTCTTGATTTAAAGAATGGAAAGAATATCCAAAGAGGAGATAAGACTATTACTTCAGAAGAGTGTACTCTTCCTCCGCTTCCGCCAAGGAAGTATTCCTTTATGAGTGATACTGCTCCTCTGAGTGAAAGTCAGCTTGAGCTGATAAAGAAAAGTGATTTACTTTATCATGAAAGTACCTTCTTA
>CAZTVP010000423.1:0-2922 GCA_964616995.1 uncultured Comamonadaceae bacterium | reverse complement strand
ACGGGAATGCACATAGCCGGCTATAAAATGGTGGTGGAAAATACCATTCCGGGCGTTCAACAGTTGAGAGATACACTGGCTGCTAAGGCCGAGCAGTTTAAGGATGTAGTGAAGATAGGTAGAACTCACCTTATGGACGCTACACCACTGAGCTTAGGCCAAGAGTTTTCTGGTTATGTAGCTCAGTTAGATTTTGGATTAAAAGCGGTGCAAAACACTTTAGCCCACCTCTCCGAACTAGCATTAGGTGGAACAGCCGTAGGAACAGGTTTAAACACACCTGCGGGTTATTCTGAGTTAGTAGCTAAGAAAATAGCGGAATTCACAGGACTACCATTTGTAACCGGAAAGAACAAATTTGAAGGATTGGCTGCGCATGATGCCATAGTAGAAACTCATGGCGCGCTCAAGCAGTTGGCAGTTTCCTTAAATAAAATAGCCAATGATATCCGACTTATGGCTTCAGGCCCTAGGTCTGGAATAGGTGAAATCATCATTCCTGCTAATGAGCCTGGTTCTTCCATTATGCCAGGAAAAGTAAATCCTACGCAGTGTGAAGCGCTCACTATGGTTTGCGCTCAGGTAATGGGAAATGATGTGGCGGTTACAGTAGGAGGAACACAAGGGCATTACGAGCTCAACGTATTTAAACCTATGATGGCATATAACTTATTACAAAGCGCTCAGCTAATTGGAGATGCCTGCAGAAGTTTTGATGAAAACTGCGCTCAAGGCATAGAACCAAATTCGAAACGAATAGATGAGCTAGTAAATAATTCACTTATGCTAGTCACCGCATTAAATACCAAAATAGGTTACTACAAGGCCGCAGAAATAGCCAACAAAGCCCACGAAGAAGGAACCACGCTAAAAGAAGCTGCTCTAGCGCTGGGTTATGTCACAGAAGAAGAGTACGAAGAATGGGTAGATCCTAGAAAGATGCTAGGACACTAGTTTGATTTGGAAATTTGTTGATTTGGAGATTTGAAAATTAGCTGTTGAACTAGGACGTTGTTGTCAGTTGACAAAATGCTTAATTGTTAATGGACTAAGATTTTTGAATAGAGGTCAAGGTCAAAAAAACATCTACTAAAATTCCCCTCCATCTAGGATTTTGAAAGGAGTAGTTAATATCCATTAGGAGGGGTGAATTGCTGAAAACGTGAATGAAAGGTTGGCAGAATTGAACATTAGCAATTCGGGGTGGGTGAGCACTTTTACGTGAAACTCTACACCAACTCCAACACATTCTCAGGAGGTCTCCCAATAACCGCCTTATTTCCTTTTACCACTATGGGTCTTTCCATAAGCTTAGGATTTTCCAGCAGAATAGTAATCCACTCATCATCTGTGAAATTCATGTTCTTGAATTTGTCT
Source organism: uncultured Comamonadaceae bacterium (assembly GCA_964616995.1). GTDB lineage: Bacteria > Bacteroidota > Bacteroidia > Flavobacteriales_D > Sanyastnellaceae > ASP10-05a. Next base: position 1,545 of record CAZTVP010000423.1, on the reverse strand, counting down.
TTGTAGATGCGTTCACCAGTTCTTATGATGTCCTTTACATTCATATTCAGCTTGGCCAATACCAATTGAAGTTCCTCTTTAGAAGGAATCTCCTTTAGGTATTCTCTGATTTCAGGTTCTATCTCGTTTTCCCGTATTAGAGCCAGTGTCTGACGGCTTTTCATACATCTTGGGTTGTGGTAAATAGTCATTTTATTTTTTTAGTCTTATTTAAAATTCTCTTGCCTTCGATACATCTCGGCTAAGCCGAGACACTCAGTCAGCGAGAATTTTCATGAATCCTACTTCGCCTGCGCCCCTTTTCCAGAGCCCATGAGATAAGCTTTTAAAAAACCTTCTATGTCTCCATTCATTACCGCATCTACATTAGAAGTCTCATGCTGTGTTCTCACATCTTTCACCATCTTGTAAGGCTGCATCACGTAACTTCTGATTTGAGAACCCCATTCTATTTTTTTCTTTCCAGCCTCTATCTCAGCGCGAGATTCATTTCTACTGGCTAGTTCTATCTCATATAACTGAGATTTAAGGAGCTGCATGGCTTTTTCTCTATTGCCAAGCTGTGAACGTGTTTCAGTATTCTCTATAATAATACCTGAAGGTTTGTGCCTTAGTCTAACACCAGTTTCTACCTTATTTACATTCTGCCCACCAGCTCCACCAGACCTAAACGTATCCCAAGTAATATCTGCTGGATTCACTTCTATTTCTATGGTGTCATCTACCAGCGGATAGACATATACTGATGCAAATGAAGTGTGACGCTTGGCATTGGAATCAAAAGGACTAATTCGTACCAAACGGTGTACTCCATTTTCACCCTTTAGCATCCCGAACGCGAATTCTCCTGAAATTTCTATGGTTACTTGTTTAACTCCGGCTACATCTCCTTCCTGATAGTCCAGCGTTTCTACTTTGTAGCCATTTTTCTCTCCGTACATGGTGTACATTCTGAGCAGCATACTTGCCCAGTCGCAGCTTTCTGTTCCTCCTGCTCCAGCGGTGATTTGTAGAACTGCATTTAGGTTATCTTCCTCTGCGGAGAGCATGTTTTTGAACTCCAGTTCATTGATTTGTTCTATGGCAGCTTCATAAGCAGTATCCACTTCCTGTTCTGTGGCTTCTTCTGCTTTGCAAAACTCATACAGCACTTCCAAATCTTGAACAGCAGTCTCTGTTTTCTCATAAGCTTCTGTCCAGACCTTTTTATTTCTGATTTGCTTCATGATTTTTTCAGCCTGCTTGGGATCGTTCCAAAACTCAGGGTCCTGGGTATGTTTTTCATCCTCAGCTATCTGAAGCAGCTTGGTGTCTATGTCAAAGATATCCTCTCAGTGCGGTTAGTCGCTCTGTGAGGCTGGTGAGTTGGTCTTGTGTAATCATGTGGGCAAATGTAAAATGTAAGCCTGAAGTTAGCTATTACTTTAACCCGAATCATGCATTAGAGTATCTATTCCTGTCTCAAACCACTGTGAAATCAGACGTTTCACTGCCTTTTTGAATTTAACCATAGCGGTGCTATGCTGAAATTCATAAAAATCCTGA
>CAZTVP010000422.1:245-2935 GCA_964616995.1 uncultured Comamonadaceae bacterium | reverse complement strand
AAATAGATTGTGATGCTGCTTCATCTGAAAACAATACTACAGAAGAAGGAGAAGAAATCACAGAAGAATTAGATCTTTAAAATATATTCTTATGATAAGAAAAACGGTAAATAATGTTCAAGAAGCTTTAGAAGGCATTCAAGATGGGATGACTTTTATGCTTGGCGGATTTGGCCTTAGCGGAATTCCTGAGAACTCTATAACAGAACTAGTAAATAAAAATGTAAAAGATATTACTTGTATTTCAAACAATGCAGGAGTAGATGATTTTGGATTGGGTTTATTACTGAAAAAAAATCAGATTAAAAAAATGATATCTTCTTATGTGGGTGAAAACGCCGAGTTTGAGCGTCAAATGTTAAGTGGTGAATTAGATGTAGAGCTTACTCCGCAAGGAACGTTAGCGGCTAAATGTCAAGCGGCTCAACAAGGTTTTCCTGCCATTTTTACTCCAGCAGGTTACGGAACAGAAGTAGCCGAAGGGAAGGAGGTACGTGAGTTTGATGGGAAAATGTACGTTTTAGAAGAGGCATATAAAGCAGATATTGCATTTATAAAAGCATGGAAAGGAGACGAAGCAGGTAATCTTATTTTTAAGGGAACTGCAAGAAATTTCAACCCTTGTATGTGCGGAGCTGCAAAAGTAACGGTAGTTGAGGTAGAAGAGTTGGTAAAACCAGGAGAGCTAGACCCTAACCAAATTCATATTCCAGGAATTTTTGTACAGCGTATTTTTCAAGGAAAAGATTACGAAAAGAGAATTGAACAAAGAACCGTTCGTCAAAAAAATTAAATTATGGCTTTAGATAAAAACGGAATAGCACAACGCATTGCAAAAGAAGTTAAAGACGGGTATTATGTAAATTTAGGAATAGGAATTCCTACATTGGTAGCCAATTTTGTAAATGACAATATAGAAGTAGATTTTCAAAGTGAAAATGGAATTTTAGGAATGGGACCTTTTCCTTTTGAAGGTGAAGAGGATCCAGATTTAATCAATGCAGGAAAACAAACTATTACTGCACTACCCGGAGCGAGTTTTTTCGATTCAGCTACTAGTTTTGGTATGATTCGAGGAAAGCACGTTGATCTAACCATTTTAGGAGCGATGGAAGTTGCAGAAAATGGAGATATCGCCAACTGGAAAATACCTGGAAAAATGGTAAAAGGAATGGGTGGCGCTATGGATTTGGTCGCTTCCGCGGAAAACATTATTGTAGCGATGATGCATACCAATAGAGCAGGAGAATCTAAGCTACTAAAACGCTGTTCTTTGCCTCTTACTGGCGTTGGTTGTGTGACTAAAATTGTTACCAATTTGGCAGTTTTAGAGGTTACCGAAAAAGGATTTAAACTTTTAGAAAGAGCTCCAGGCGTAAGTGTAGAAGAAATTCAAGCCGCTACAGAAGGAATATTAATTATGGATGGAGAAATTCCTGAAATGAAACTTTAAACATGGGTTTATTTAATAATATTTTAGGTAACTCTAGTGAGGTTTCTGTAGAGAAGCTTTTAGAAAAATACGGACGTTTGTTGGTAGAAGGAGAGCAAATTGAAATCGGTTTTAAACTATTTCGAGACACCTTTATGTTTACCAACAAACGTTTGGTATTAATCGATGTTCAGGGAATTTCTGGTAGTAAGGCAGAATATAAGTCTTTACCTTATAAAAATATTTCTAGATTTTCTTTAGAAACAGCAGGGACATTCGATTTAGATGCCGAACTTAAAATTTGGATTTCTAGTGAAGATCTTCCTTCCGTAAGTAAAAAATTCAATAAAAGTATAGATGTGTACGAGGTACAACGTTATTTAGCAGAAAAAGTACTTTAATATTTTTTTCAGCTTTAAGCTTATTTAATTACTTGGGTAACCAGATATTACATATTCGACCTTATCATAAAAATGATCAGTCTCATTTAATAAACCTTCTCCAACTCAATACTCCAAAATATTTTTCTGAAGAGGAAGAAATAGACTTCATTCACTATTTAGAAAAAGAACGAGAAGATTATTTTGTGGTAGAACTCTCATCTAAAATTGTGGGTTGTGGTGGAATAAATACACAAGGAGATATTGGTACTTTAAGTTGGGCTCTTTTACATCCCGATTTTCAACAACAAGGTTTAGGCAGTCAACTATTACAGTTTAGAATACAGCATCTTCTTCAGAAAAAACGGGTTTCAACTCATAGAGATTAAAAAAGATTATTGGGCTAAAGGATTTGATTTGTATTTTATGGAATATCAAAATATCTAACTATTCATATTTTTTTAAGTTACTAGGGGATCGAAATAAAATAAGGGTAGCTTTCTTTAAGCTGCCCGCTTTTCTCATGTTTTTATAAATATCTACCCATACGTGAAAGACCAATTTAACGGGATTGTAATGTTTAGGTTGTTCTAAAATCCCATAAACCGCTTGTTCATCTTCAGGTTGAAAAGTTCCAAACATTCTATCCCATATAATAAAAGTAGAGCCATAATTTTTATCTAAATAATGCTCATTCTTTCCATGATGCACCCTATGATGAGGAGGAGTAACAAAAATAAAGCTTATCCATTTTGGAAGCTTTCTAATATATTCGGTATGAATCCAGAATTGATATAGAACGGCAATTTGGTGACAAATAAAGAAGATAACAGGGTGAAAGCCTAAAAAACTTATAGGTAGGAAGAAAACCACTTTAA
>CAZTVP010000422.1:0-235 GCA_964616995.1 uncultured Comamonadaceae bacterium | reverse complement strand
AAGTAGATAGATTATATTTTTCTGAATTATGGTGCGTCACATGGGTTGCCCAAAAGATGCTAGTTTCATGCCCAAACCGGTGCGCCCAATACCTAAAAAAATCTAATACAACAAAACAAAGAATTGAAGTTGCCCAATTAACAGGAATACTCCACGGGACCAGATTATAAAGCCATATTACCGAACCAAATAAAAGGGTTTTAATAAACAAGTTTTGAACTACAGAAACTAAGCC
>CAZTVP010000421.1:0-2946 GCA_964616995.1 uncultured Comamonadaceae bacterium | reverse complement strand
CATTTAGTGAGCTAATATCTTTCAATTCCATCTAACCGAATCTTTCATTCTGACTAGGAATCGAAAATGTACTTCCACCTTCTTTTATGCCATATCCTTGCTTTTCTTGGAAAAGCTTATTGATAGGGAAGTAAAGCTTAATATTATCGCTGTTATCATCAATGCTATCTAGCATATTCCTCATTCTCTGTTTTAGCGCATTTTTCTGAAATTCATCTAGAGTATCGGCCACATCGTTTCCACTATTTCCTGGGTCTTTTAGAGTAAAGCCATCCTCAGCGACATTATCTCTGATATATTCCATAATAGACTTCAATTTGTCCCATATATTTCCTGTAATACTTCTATTTTCGAAACCTTTAATTGTGATTAATTCAAGAAAAAAAGACTTGTAATTTTCACGGTTAGTTGTTTTCCAAATTTTAAGAAGTCTAATGACTTTTCGTTCATTTTCTCTTTGCTTAATGTGATCTATTTGGGCAACAATATTTGTTTGTAAATATTCCTTTTCCTTAATCAATCCATAACGCGAATGAACATATAAATTGATTTTATTGTCCTCCGTGTATTGATCTTCATTTAGCTCTCTACCAGGCACAACATCTACACTTATAACATCCCCGTCTTCATCTGGGAAAAATTCAATTCCAATAGATACCTTTTGTTTTCTGACAGTAGCTTGACTTTTATACTTCTCATACAGAAAGTCGAAGACAGATTCAAACATATCTTCCAGTGTAGAAAAAGAAGTCTTTTTAAAAGGAGTAACTATGTCTAAGTCAAATTTGATATTAATTGCTGTGTGCTTTGCATAAGAGCCAGAGTTGATGACTCCGTATATTTTTCCTTTATACTCTTCCTCAAGATCTTCTTTTATTTCTTTTCTCTTCTCTTTATATTTATCTAGTAGAGAATCAATGTGAGACATTTTATGTGTCTCCAGAACTTCTTCTAAGTGTTCTTTTTTATCTGTAGCCATAATTAATGTTTTTTATCTTTAGGTGGATGAGGATCGTTACCGTAACTGTCCTTGTCTCTGATTTTACCGTCTTTTCCATGAATTACTACTTCTGATTCCTGATTAATAGCGATCTCTCTGGCAGCTTCTATAGCCTCCTTTTGAGTACTAGTAACTTTTGTAGCTTTACTATTGCCAGCACCTTTTACAGCCCAGCCATCTGTATGTTTTACCACGTGTTGATTTTTTCCCATGTTTGAGAATTTTAATTATAAATAAGTATGAGCTCAAACACTTTGCTTGAACATTAGAACTTATGACTGAAATGATTGCTTAGAAAGGCGGTTAAAGGTTATATAAACTTAGAGTTTATATTTGTCGCTCATTTTGACCTCATGAGGTACCAATTCGTTAGGTCATTCTGAAGAATACTAAAAACAGTCGTTGGCGTTCCAACGGCTGTTCTTGTTCAAATGCCTTGCCAGCTTTCATTGTTGACAATTTATTTAATCACTTGATTCCTAACACCTACAAAGGACGTAGGCGAGATAACTATGTTTTAAACATGACACTGTTCAAAATCACTTTTGACGTTTTGACATGAATTGCATGTCATATTTTTTGTTAAACACTGAAAAACATGACAATAAGACAAAACTGACGAAATGAAACACCACTCCACACACATCCCGCAGTAAAAGCGGGAAGAGTATTCCGTTAACATTCGTATCAAACTAGTAGGGTGCGTCTCTCCCGCCCTAAAATAGAACCTTGCTAAAGCTAAGTAACATAACGCAGTACATTATGAGCAATAAAGGGTGTTTGAAGAACATTCTGAGAAAGCCTTGAACTATTGATTTGGTGGAGCTTGCAGGATTATTCAGTATTTGCACCGCATAGCATAAAAAAAACCGCCAGTAACATTACTAGCGGTTTTTAATTAAATCATGTATCAAACATTAAATGCGTAATTAGAAACTTTAAAAATGACTGAACTGAATTCTAATTTCCGCAAAAGCCAAATCTAAGATCATATCTAAATCTAAACTGTAAGCTAGAGTCTGATATAAATTCTGGACTATCTCTGAGCTGTCCAATATATATCAATATTAAATTTAGAAAATGAAAAACTCGTACCTGTGCAGTAATAGGAGATTTTATTTGTAATGAAAGCAAAATATTTCTAAGAATACATAGAGAATAATCCCTCTCACATCACTCCACCACAAAACGAGCTCTCTGCTCTTTATCCTGATCACTGGATAAAACCAAAGTGTATATCCCGGTTTTAATGCGTGTAATATCTATTCCTTTTTTAAGTAATTCAGCAGTTAATTCATCTTCATAAACCAACCTTCCAGAGTTATCATAAATAAAGACCTGGCCGTTGATTTTTCCATGGGCAGCCAAATTCTGAAACTGAATTACTTCCGATGCAGGGTTAGGAAAGATCTCTAACTTAGAGAATGACTCCTCCTCTACTCCTGGTGTAATCACGTCCTCACCTTCATGCTTGATTACTACTGCTCTTCCATTAGTTCCTTGTTTTCTAACCACGTATAAATCCCCTTCTGAGTTAAAGTCCATAGATAAAAAGTCTAAATTTTGGTTAGGTTCTTCTGATATATCTGAGAAGATGGTTTCTACCCAGTTTTGCCCATCATATTTTTTAATATTCAGAAATGTTCCATCATCATCTTGGTCTCTATACATGATATGCATTTCACCAGTAACAGGATGAAAAGCAGTAAGCCAGTTGGCATGTTGAATGTTTAGTTGATCTCCAGCATGTAAGGAATCTAGTTGATTTCCATCCCAGGTAAAAACTTTAAATTCTCGTCCATTTATATTTGAGTCTCCGTAGCCCCAGTCGTATATGTAGATATCTCCAGAAATAGGATTTACATCCATTATTCCAAGCACGTTCTGCTGACTAAAACTAACAGTAGTAACACTATCCCATTGACTTCCATTTAATATTTCAAGTA
>CAZTVP010000420.1:0-2947 GCA_964616995.1 uncultured Comamonadaceae bacterium | reverse complement strand
TATATCATTACCCAACTCTACCGAAGGTAGCATTAGGTTAGCTTGACAAAAATTAGCCAATACTAGACTTCCTGTCTCCGTATAAAACACAAGCCAAATATGATTAGCAGAAGCTACGGGAACAGTGAAATTGACCGTGTTATTTTGCCAATTATTACCGTTAACATTGAACTGAGTCACTTGATTACCTATAGCTCCATCTTCGTTCAGTTGAGCCCCAGCTGTGTGGGTTAGTACTTTAACCTGTGTGTTTCCAGTGGTACCAGTTACTCTCACAGGTAAGGAGAAAAAAGCTCCCAGCTGAAAAGTAGTACTCATTCTAAAAGCTACTGCTTGCCCTTGTCCAATTACGATTACTCTAGGATTATCACATGGATATGGACTAGAAGTTCCTACGGCTGCACCTTGCCAATTGGAGCCATTATAAAATGCTGCATCAGCACCACCAGTAGAAGAAATATCATCACTTCCTAAAAAATTCTCTGTATCTCCAGTAGAGAAAAAACATCCATCCATAACACTTTGAGATAAAACCGGGAAGTGAAAACTCAGACTGATTAGGGCGATATATAAGACACGGAAGCTCAATGAATAAAATAGTCCTGCTCAAAGTACAACTAAAAAAGTGCTTTAGTTGTATCAAAAAAGCAACTTACTTCTCAAGTTTTACAATTCTATAGTCCTGTGCCCTAATTGTGAATCAAAGGCAATTAAAACTCTTAAATCTGAATTTTCGATCTCTTACTGAAAGATTAAGCCTAGGTTAGAAAGACACTTTTAATAGAAGAATCAGGCAATTATGCCAGAACCAACTCTTTTACGGATGCTTCATAAATACAGTCTGCATTTAGTCTTTCTAGGTAAACTTTTTGAACGCGATTGATATATTCTTTTTTAAATGGAACCTGTACTTTTAAGTAATTCTCGGAGAAGCCATGTATAAATCCATCATGATTATCGGCTTCGAAGAGTACAGTTTGTTCCGTTCCTTCGAACTCTTGGTAAAAAACTCTTTTCTTTTTGTTAGACAGAATCCTTAGCATTTTACTGCGCTCATTCCTAGTCTGCATGGGTACTACTCCATCTTTTCTTACCGCGGTAGTATTAGCTCTTTCGCTATATGAAAATACATGGAAGTATGAAACAGGGAGTTCGTTAAGGAAGTTGTAAGTGGTCATAAACTCCTCTTCGGTTTCTCCTGGAAAACCTACTATTACATCTACTCCTATGCACGCTGAAGGCATGAGTTTTTTGATAAGCTCAACTCTATTTTTATACAAATCAGACTTATATCGTCTTCTCATACTGGCTAAGATAGAGTCAGAACCGCTCTGCAATGGAATATGAAAATGAGGAACGAATTTCTCTGAATTCGCCACAAACTGAATAATCTCATCACTCAATAGATTTGGCTCTATACTAGATATTCTAAGTCTTTCTACACCATTTAACCTGTCTAACTCTTGGATGAGGTCATAGAAAGTCTCGCCATGGGCTGCACCGAAGTCACCGATATTCACTCCTGTAAGGACTATTTCCTTAGCGGATGTTTGGGCTGCTTTTTTAGCTTCCACTAAAGTTTGGCTTATGCTTGAGCTTCTACTTTTTCCTCTAGCTAACGGAATGGTACAGAATGAGCAGAAGTAATTACAGCCGTCCTGAACCTTTAAAAAACATCTGGTTCTATCACCTTCTGAGAAAGAAGGAATGAATTCTCGAGTTTCTTTAATGGCTTCTACCACGTAAGAACCATGTTGGCGCTTTTCTATTTCTTGGATGTATTCAGAAATGTTGAATTTCTCGTTAGCTCCGAGGACTAAATCTACTCCAGGAATTATAGCTATTTCCTGAGGTTTAAGCTGTGCGTAGCATCCTATGACTATGATAAACGCTTGGTCATTTACCTTTAATGCTCTTCTAACTATGTTTCTGCATTTTTTATCTGCATGGTCGGTTACAGAACACGTATTGATGATATAAACATCTGGTGATTCACTGAAATCTACCTTAGCGAAACCCTCGTCCATTAGCCCTTTGGCTATGGTGGAAGTCTCGCTGAAGTTCAGTTTACAGCCTAGTGTGTAGAACGCTATTTTTCCTCTGTGGTTCACGCGGTGCAAAGGTAGGAATTCTATAGACTAACTTCTTTTTACAACGAAGTGCAGAATAATATCTTTAAACTTGCCTGTAGACAATCTTACAACTCACATCAAAAGTGGAACATATAGTTATCATAGGAAATGGTATTAGTGGAATTACCTGTGCCAGACACATCCGTAAAAGGTCGGATAAAAAGATTACTGTAATCAGTGCTGAAACCGACCATTTTTTCAGCAGAACGGCACTCATGTACATTTATATGGGACACATGCAGTATGAGCACACTAAGCCTTATGAGGACTGGTTCTGGCAGAAAAACAGAATCAATCTTCTGAGAGACTATGTAGAATCCATAGATTACAATTCAAAGACTTTAAAGCTGAAGGCAGGAGGTAGTTTCTCTTATGATAAACTGGTCTTAGCCGTGGGTTCCAAGCCCAATAAATTTGGTTGGCCCGGTCAGGATTTGCCAGGAGTACAGGGTTTATATAGTTATCAAGATTTAGAACTTTTAGAGAAGAATACACATCCTTATGGTACTGCTAAAAAGGATAGAAAAGTAAAAAGAGCCGTAATAGTAGGAGGAGGATTAATAGGAGTGGAGTTAGCAGAAATGCTCATGGTGAGAGACATAGCCGTTACCTTTTTAGTAAGAGAAGATAAGTTTTGGGGAAATGTCTTACCCAAAGGAGAAGGTGAATTAGTCTCAAGACACATGAGAGAGCATCATGTAGATTTGAGATTGAATTCAGAGTTAGACACCATACATGCAGGGGAAGATGGAAGAGTAGCATATGTCACCACTAAATCTGGAGAACGAATAGACTGTGAACTAGTGGGATTAACT
>CAZTVP010000419.1:0-2952 GCA_964616995.1 uncultured Comamonadaceae bacterium | reverse complement strand
TGGCTAATGATGGTTATAGCCAGCCGGCTAAGGATAAATTCAAAGTTCTAGGAAAAGAAGCACTAGGTATAGTTTACGTAGGAGCAGATAGCATGCACTCTGGAAATTATATCAGTGAACATGATAAGCTAATCTCTGAAAAACTAGGATTTGTAATGTGCGGTGGAGACCTCAGCCAGATGACAGAAGTAAGCGAACAATATGTTCTCGACTTAGAAAGAAAAGCATTCTTAGAGCTGTGCATGGAACGTAAAACTCTAGAGAGAATGCAATCATTAATTCAAACAGGAAAAATTTTAAGAAATTAATCATGGACGCTTACATAATAAAAGGATACAGAACAGCCGTGGGTAAAGCACCTAGAGGACTATTCAGAAACATGCGACCTGATGATTTAGGAGCGCGAGTTATAGAAAAATTAATGGCAGAAGTGCCTAATCTAGACCCTAATCAGGTAGATGATGTGATAGTGGGTAACGCCACACCTGAAGCTGAACAGGGATTAAACATAGGTAGAATGGTTTCGCTAATGGGACTTGATACGGAGAAAGTTCCGGGAATGACCGTTAACAGATACTGTTCTTCTGGGTTAGAAACTATAGCCATAGCTAGTGCTAAGATTCACGCTGGAATGGCAGACTGCATCATAGCCGGTGGAATAGAAACCATGTCTCCTATCCCATTCGGTGGGTGGAGAATAGTACCTAATGCTAGCGTTGCCAAGGACAACCCCTCTTGGTACTGGGGAATGGGTCTGACTGCTGAAGCAGTGGCCAAAGACTTCAATATTTCTAGAGAAGACCAAGACCAGTTTGCCTATGAATCGCACATGAAAGCGGCTAAAGCGATAGAGACTGGAAGGTTTAAAGATTATATTCTACCTATAGAAGTAGAAGAAATCTTCTTAGACGAAAATGAAAAGAGACAAGTAAAGACTTATACCGTAGAAAATGATGAAGGTGTGAGAACTTCTACTACAACTGAAGCGTTAGCTAGACTAAGACCAGTATTTGCCCAAGGCGGTTCAGTTACGGCTGGGAACAGCTCTCAAACATCAGATGGTGCGGCATTCGTAATGATAGTTTCGGAGAAGATGCTGAAGGAGTTAGGCGTAGAACCTATTGCGAAGCTAAAAAGCTACCAAGTGGCAGGTCTAGAGCCAAGAATTATGGGAGTAGGACCTATTTACGCTGTGCCTAAAGCACTTGAAAAAGCTGGACTTCAAATGAAAGATATAGAGCAGTTTGAGTTGAATGAAGCATTTGCCAGTCAAAGTTTAGCCGTAATGAGAGAATTAGGCGTAGACCCGAGCATAGTAAATGTAAATGGTGGAGCCATAGCACTCGGTCATCCACTAGGATGTACTGGAGCTAAATTAACTGTTCAGTTACTGAACGAAATGAGAAAAAGAAATCAAAAACACGGAGTAGTGACTATGTGTGTGGGAACCGGACAAGGTGCCGCAGGCGTTTTCGAGCTGCTCAATTAAAATCATAAAGTCATGACAAAAAACCCAGAAAAAATGAGCGACAAAGCAATTACTGGTGGTGAATTTCTTATCAAAGACACTAGACCAGAAGATATTTTTATTCCAGAAGAATGGACTGAGGAGCAGAAAATGATGGAGCAGATGTGTCTAGATTTTGTGAATCAGGAGATAGTTCCACATCTAGATAGAATAGATTCTATGGAAGATGGACTAATGGAATCTATAGTAGAAAAGGCGGGGCAGCAAGGACTTTTAGGAATTTCAGTTCCTGAAGAGCTGAGCGGAATGGGAATGGATTTTAAAACGTCCATGCTTGTTACCGAGGCCTTAGGTCAAGGACATTCTTTCTCTGTGGCTTATGGAGCGCACACGGGAATCGGGACTTTACCTATACTTTACTATGGGAACGAAGAGCAAAAGAAAAAGTACATTCCTAAACTGGCTACTGGTGAGTGGAAGGCTTGTTACTGCTTGACTGAGCCTAGTTCTGGGTCTGATGCTAACAGCGGAAAGACAAAAGCGGTTCTAACTGATGATGGAAAACATTACATCATTAACGGACAGAAAATGTGGATTACCAATGGTGGTTTTGCCGATGTATTCACGGTTTTTGCCAAGATAGATGACGATGAAAATCTAACGGCTTTCATTCTTACTAAAGATATGGAAGGCATCACGCTGAATCCTGAGGAAAAGAAAATGGGAATCAAGGGTTCTTCTACGCGTCAGGTGTTTTTTAATAACGTAAAAGTGCCTGTAGAAAATCTTCTTTCTACGCGTGGAAATGGTTTTAAAATAGCCGTGAACATCCTAAACATTGGAAGAATCAAGCTTGGTGGTGGAGTCCTTGGAGGATGTAAAGGAGTGATAGACGACTCTGTGAAGTATGCCAATGAGAGAAACCAATTCGGAAGACCGATTTCTAAATACGGTATGATTAGAGAGAAACTGGCTAAAATGGCTATTCACTCTTATGCATTGGAATCTGCGGTTTATAGAGCTACGCAAAACATAGACGATGCTATTCAAGCACTAGTAGCTGGTGGCATGGAAAAAGGTGAAGCTACACTTAAAGGTATAGCATCATTCGCTCCTGAGTGTGCCATTCTGAAAGTAGCAGGTTCTGAAGTGCTGGATTACACGGTAGATGAAGGTGTTCAGATTCACGGTGGAATGGGCTACAGTGCTGAAACTAGAATAGAAAAATCTTATAGAGACGCTCGTATCAATAGAATCTTCGAAGGAACGAATGAAATCAACAGAATGTTAACGGTAGATATGATTCTGAAGAAGGCCATGAAAGGTGAGCTTGATTTGATGGGGCCAGCTATGGCTGTGGCTAATGAATTGACTTCCATTCCAGACTTCGGTGGAATGCCAGAAAATGTATTCGAAGAGTACACTGGTTATGTAAAGAACTTTAAGAAAATAGTTCTGATGATAGCTGGAGCCGCTGCGCAAAA
>CAZTVP010000418.1:0-2966 GCA_964616995.1 uncultured Comamonadaceae bacterium | reverse complement strand
AACTGTTCCTTGAATATTCAGTTCTCTGCAGGTTGAAGGGTACTTGGTGTGCGACTGTACAAAGTTCCGAATAGCTGCATAGGTACAAGCACTCTCTGCTTCTCTGTTGGATGGCTGCTCACACTCGTCAAAGTATGGTGTTCTGCCTTTGCCCCATGCTACTGGGCCGGTGTAAGGGTTCACATCTGCTACACTATCACCACTTCCATTCTCATCACCGTCTATCATATCTATGATATCTTCTTCAGAAATGAGGTCTATGAAGCTCTTGGCTTTTTTAGGAAGCTTCTCTACAATCTTAATTTGTATAAGATTGTTAGAGACTACCTTTTTCTTAGTAGCTCTTGTAAGCTCAGTAAATGAAATAGGAGGAAGCTGAATTTGCAAATCAGTTTCTTCTACATTAGGAACATACTTGGTTTCTTCTTCTAGTTCATAGGTTGTCCATCTGAATGCGAGTAGAACAAGAGAAAATGAGGCTATTAACCCGATTTTAAAGAATCTAGCTCTTTTGGATTCTAGGTAAGCTTGTTTTGTTTTTATCAATTTCATGACATAAAAATTTTTGAGTTAGTAATACTCAGAAAGTCACAAGCATTAGACCAGCCCTACCTTTTCAGCATACTATCGCTCTCATAAGAAATTGAATTTTATACAGCTCTAGACCATAGAACTTGTCTAAGTTTGAAGCTAAACTTCCGAGTGGAAAGTATTGATATTAGTGGCGAAACCCATTTTTTTCTGCATAGCTTTCCTGCTACGGAGAAAAAAATAGCTGAAGCCAATGATGTCAAGAGTTTTCACGCAGGTTTTATGTTCAACCTTAGAAAAGTTCCATAAAAAAGCCCCAGACTAAATTAGTCTGGGGCTTAGTATATTGTTTGTGATTCGAGTAATTTCTTACTTCTTCACTTGAATTTTTTCAGTCACTAACTCACCATCAAGTAGAACACTTAGCGTGTAAAAACCTGCTGATAATCCTCCCATGTCTATTTGCTTACCGTCAGTAACAGAAATCTCCATTACCGTTTTTCCTTGAGAATCTACAACTTTACCAGGGAATGTTCCTGCTGGGATTCCTGTTAAGGTAATGATATCCGTAACTGGATTAGGGAAAGCTCCTATGTTAAATGCACTTGAAGCCTCAGCTATGCTATTGGCACTAGCAGACGCTCTGGCATAAACTAACCCTTGTTCTCCACCAGTAGTAGCTATTACTATATAGTCATGGTGCTCAGAAGTGCTTTCTGTAAGCGCTCCTATTCTTTGAACATACGCCAATTGAGTTTCACCATCTACTCGTTCTGGTGGTGCAGCGTTCAGTCCATCATCTAATAATGCCATACTTGGCTCTGAAACTACATCTATAGACTGCCCATTATTAGAATATGTAGTTACTTCTACGTTCTGCTCTATGATAGCTAATAAGTCTTCAAAAGCTATTTCGTTATTTCCATCAAATTCTGATTGAGATGCTTCAGCGTTTAATCTAGCTACCATTAAGCCATAGACTTCAGTCATGGTTTCTTCTTGTTCTAAGCTAGTTTCTACTATTTCTATGGCTTTCTCTTTTTCGATTTCCATAGATGTATTCTGTGCTGTGATACTAGTTAGAGCTAGTGCAGCACCTAAGGTAAATACAATTTTTTTCATGGTTAATGATTTAAAATTCTTTAGAATGCCTAAAATACGAAGAAATTTCCGAACTAAGCGTGATGATTCTATTCATCCAACAGCTTAAATCCTCTTCCGTGTACATTTAGAATCTGAATCTTGTCATCAGACTTCAGGTGTTTTCTGAGTTTGGCTATATACACATCCATGCTTCGGCCATTGAAGTAGTTGTCATCTCCCCATATCATATTCAGGGCATGATTTCTTTCTAGAACACCGTTTTTGTTTTTGCACAGCAGATATAAAAGCTCGTTCTCCTTAGTAGTGAGCTTGGTTTCATAATCTGGAGAAACCAGGCGCTGCTTATTGTAATCAAACTCGTACTTACCTATAGTAAACGTCTTAGTTTCATCTCCCAGTTCAGGAATGGTAGAAGTTCTTCTTAGAATAGCATTAATTCTTACTAGAAGCTCCTCCATGCTGAATGGCTTGGTCATATAATCATCTGCTCCTGACTTAAATCCTTCTAGTGTGTCTTCACTCATGGACTTGGCCGTTAAGAAAAGAATCGGAACTTGCTTATTTAATTGTCTGATTTCTTTAGCCAGTGTAAATCCGTCCTTTTTAGGCATCATTACATCCAGGAGTAGAAAATCAAAAGACTGAAGATTAAAAAGCTTAAGTCCTTTTTCTCCATCTGTGGCCAGTTTAGTCTCGAAACCTTTAGCCGTAAGGTAATCAGAAAGGAGAGAACCTAAGTTAGGGTCATCTTCTACGAGTAGTATTTTAATGGTGCTTTTCATGCTTCTTGGGTATAATTATGGTGAATGTACTTCCTTTTTTTAATTCGCTCTCTACAGAAATCTGGCCATGATGCTTCTCTACTATTACTTTAACGTAGTTAAGCCCCAGCCCGAATCCTTTTACGTCATGAACGTTTCCTGTAGGAACTCTATATAATTTATCGAATATCTTATTCTGGTTTTCCTTAGAGATGCCTATTCCGTTATCTCTAACTGCTATGGTTATGTCTTCTGCTGAACTTCTGGTTCTCACCTGCAGCGTAGGATTCTCAGGAGAATACTTAATGGCATTATCCAGCAGGTTATAAATCATGTTAGTGAGGTGAACAGCATCTCCTTCCATAAATGGTGAGTTCTCGTCCAAGTCTAGGTGGATTTTACCATTGTACTTTTTAATCCTGATAGCCAAGCTTTTAGTAACACTGCGTACTATCTCGTTCATATCTACCTTATTCACCTTGAACGGCATTTCATCCGAATCCAATAGCGCAGACCTCAGTACATTTTCCACTAGCACTCCCAGTCGTTTATTAACAGAGTTTATAAATT
>CAZTVP010000417.1:864-2975 GCA_964616995.1 uncultured Comamonadaceae bacterium | reverse complement strand
AATAAGTTAAACTTTGTGTTAGGGTTAGAATTACGGTTACAGTCTTTTTCGCATCAGCTTAAAACTCCAGTAAAACATATTTAATAGTAGTCCCATAAGAATAGTAACACCCCAAGTGGTAGGATGAGAAAACGGGTGAATTACTCTGTCTCCAATGTCAATTAAAAGTCCTTCTGGCTGCTGCAGCACATCCCAGCTATTCCACCTCAAGTATCTGCCTAAGTAAATTCCAAAGCCTGCTAGAAATAGCAAGGAACTAGAAATGATGGAGGTATAAATAGGTTTGATTTTTTGATTTAGAATCTGTTCTATGTCCCATAGGCTCAGAAAACCAAATACTAATCCTGTCCATGCAAAGGCTAAAACCAGTGTTAAATCATACCAAAGAGGCATAGTTAAGCTTTTCTTTAGGTGAAATAAATCCGTTAATATGTATGGAGCATTTGGAAAAAATACAAGCCAAACTCCTAGAATGAAAACTACTAGCAGATTTTTCTTTTGCAGCTTAGGAAATAAAATCATGATCGTAGATAACACCCACGGAATGCCTGCCAAGAAAAGATTCCAAACTAAAAACAGAAACATTTTAGACTGTGCTAGATGCATTCTGCTTAGAATGAGCATGAAGCAGAGTGAGGTAAGCGCTGTTAAAAATCCTGCTTCTATTAAGCGCTGCCTGGAGCGAAAAAGTTTTACCATAAAGCTATGAGTTTAGGAGTGAAAATGATGAGTCCGATAATAGCAGTACCCGAGGCTGCTATGAGCACAGCTCCCGCTGCTATGTCTTTTATAATCTTGATTTTATCATGCTTTTCAGGATGGATAAAATCTGCTAATAATTCTACACAAGTGTTCACGCCTTCCATTCCTAGTACTGAAATCACACATAGAATTATCAAACACCATTCTGTAGCCGAAAGTTTAAGCCACAGACCGAGTGCTATGGCTAGTATGGCTGCCATAACATGAACCTTGGCATTCCGTTCGGTTAAAATGAGTTGTTTTAATCCTGTGAACGCATATTTGAAACTAGATAATCTCATGAGTAATAGTTGAGGGAAAGAATAGTACACTAGGTGAACTTCTGGGGTTGAGGCTTTATTGCCACGCTTTTAAGCTTTTTTTAGAATGCTTGTGACATCTTAGAAATACTCTGGCTGTACTCTTGCTTAAAACAGAAAAACATGAAAACCATAATCTTAAGTATTCTAATAGCTGGAGGAAGTCCAGCAAGTATCTTACCTAGTGATTCTTCCATAGAAATAACTGAGAAGTACGTGAATTTTACGCTGCGCAATGGCAGTCTAAAAGACATTCCACTCATCATTCCAGGAGTTATGAATCCGAACTTAAATCCCATGGGAAATAGCGGAGTTTCATTAAAAGTAGGTCAGGAAATTTTGTTCAAGTACAAGGGCAAAAGAAGGGTGCTGCTCGTGGTAGATGAATCATTAGAAGGAAAAACGTTAGAGGTTCAAAAGCTCATAAAGGAGAAGAAAAAGGAGATAGATGCTGAGAAGTAATCCTTGGTTTACTACTAAGATTCAAACGTAATCTCCTTACGAATTTTACTTAAAAACTCCTTAGTTATTCCTAAGTAAGAAGCTATGCTATACTGGGGAAAACGCTGCTCGAAGCTAGGATACTGTTTCCTGAATTTTAGATAGCGTTCCTTAGCGGTTAAGCTTAGATTGTTTACTATTCTTTTCTGTGCACTAACGTAAGCCGCAGAGGTCAAATCCATGAAGAAACGCTCGAAATGTGGAATGTTTTCAGCTAGGTCATCAAATTCTGGTTTAGTGACATGAACCAAGTCTGTGTCTTCTAAGCATTTCACGGAATAGTCTGCAGGAGACTGTGTGATGTAACTAGCCAAATCTCCAGCCCACCAGTCTTCTATGGCAAAGGACACTACGTGTTCATCTCCTTTCTTGTCGGTGTGAAATGTTTTCAAACAGCCTTTAATCACATAAGAAGAATACTTGCAGATTTCTCCTTGCTCTAAAAGGAAATCTCCTCTTTTGAAAGAAGATACCTCCAGTTTAGACTTGATATATTCCACATCCTGAGACCGGAGCTCAGTTCTCTTGCTAATGTGCGCTATGAATGAT
>CAZTVP010000417.1:0-854 GCA_964616995.1 uncultured Comamonadaceae bacterium | reverse complement strand
TGACAAGTCCGAAAGATATAAATTCTGATGATTACTCAGCAGTATAAAGCTTGCCCAAGAGATGAGAAAAGTCATCAGCTAAAAGCGGAGCATTTTCTTCTTCACGAAGTTTAAACTCTTTTTTGGAGTCAGAAGTTTCTCTTTTCATAACATCTAAATCTACTCCTGGTTCTACGGAATTACCTGTGGCTGAGCGGGCATCATACATGCCAATGGCTGATTCATCTGAATAGATTACATCTATCTCGCTCAGTGTTTGAGGTTGAGCTGTTAAATTGTTCTCGAGTGATTGTTCAGCATCTTTTAGCTGAATTTCAGCTTCGGCTAGTTCTTCGGTGATATCTACATCGGTTCCATCTGTAGCTGTTTCTGGAATGACGTATAAATCTTCCAGTAGGTCAGAATCTGCTTCACCTAATTCATCGGCTAAATCTGGGATGATTTCTAAGTCTGATTCATCATCCATTTCCAAGGCTGTCATCTCATTCTGAACCGGAGTTTCTTCTTCTACTATTTCCAGTATTTCTTCTTTTTCTAATGATTTGACATTCTCAGTGTTTTCTACTGGTGAATTAGCTTTGGGCTTTTCTCTAGTTTCAGCTTGTTCTACAAAGCTATTTCCTGATTTACTCTTCCCTTTAACAACTTCGGATTCTTCTTGCTTTTCAGCAGTTTTAGCTTCTGCCATCTGAGCTTGTGGCTGAAAAGTGGCTACGTAATATCCAGCCATGGCTAAGAATACCAAACAAGCCATCTGAAAAGCTGGCCTCATGAAAATTGCCTTATTCGTATTCCAGAACCAAGCCCAAAAACCCAA
The DNA here is from genome assembly GCA_964616995.1 of uncultured Comamonadaceae bacterium. Lineage (GTDB taxonomy): Bacteria > Bacteroidota > Bacteroidia > Flavobacteriales_D > Sanyastnellaceae > ASP10-05a. The sequence continues at coordinate 37 of CAZTVP010000417.1, read as the reverse complement.
TTTCTTCTCAGACTCAGCAGGAACATAAACCGTGGAG
>CAZTVP010000416.1:0-2980 GCA_964616995.1 uncultured Comamonadaceae bacterium | reverse complement strand
CACCCTGCGGATGTGTCTGATGTGATGGAGGAGCTTAAGTCAGATGAGGCTACTTACATCTATAAGCTGTTAGAAAATGAGCAAGCGGCTGACGTCCTCATAGAGCTGGAAGATGACGAATTAAAAGAGCTTCTTTCATCTCTAACGTCTAAAGAGATAGCCGAAATCATAGATGAAAATGTAGATTCTGATGATGCGGCAGATGTTATTCAGCTACTCCCTGAACAGAAACAAGAAGAGGTGATTTCTCAAATCTCTGACGAGTCTCAGGCTAGTGATATCATAGACTTACTTCAGTTTGAGGAAGGAACTGCTGGCGCTATAATGGCTAAAGAGTTGGTATCTGTCAATATCAATTGGACTGTGGGTCAAGCCATACGAGAAATGCGTAAACAGGCAGATGACCTTGAGAATGTGTACACGATTTATGTAGTGGATGATAAGGGAATTCTGAAAGGACGATTGAGCTTGAAGCAATTGCTTTTTTCTGCCACAAGCACTAGAACTACCATTAAAGAAATCTATACTGCAGATGACCTAAGGTCTGTAGAAGCTGACGAGGAAGCCGAAGAAGTAGCTGCGCTGATGGAGAAATATGATCTGGTGGTTATTCCTGTGGTTACTTCTGCTCAGCAGTTAGTAGGTAGAATTACCATTGATGACGTGGTAGATGTAATCAAAGATGAAGCTGATAAGGATTACCAAATGGCCAGCGGTATCTCTGAAAAAGTAGATTCTGAAGATAGAATCCAGCGAATTCTTAGAGCTCGTTTTCCATGGTTACTCATCGGTTTGATAGGTGGAATTTTCGGGGCATTGGTCATTAATATCTATGAACACGATATTAAGATTTATCCTGAGATGGCCTTCTTTATCCCTCTAATAGCAGCCATGGGAGGAAACGTAGGCGTTCAGTCCTCGGCTATTATAGTACAAGGACTGGCCAATAAAACCATAGGACTTTCCAGTACGGGTAGAAAACTACTCAAAGAATTGGGTGTAGCGTCATTAAACGGTGTTATCCTCGCTCTAATCATACTTGCTTTTAACTTGAGATTTGGAGATTCATTGGCACTCAGTTATACGGTAAGTCTGGCACTTTTCTGCGTAATTCTATTTGCCAGTTTATTTGGTACGCTTACTCCTTTAGTTCTTGATAAACTGAATATAGACCCAGCATTAGCTACAGGTCCATTCATTACCACAGCCAATGACATAGTTGGACTCTTCATTTACTTCATTATAGGAAGAGTAATGTATGGTTACTTTCAAGAAGAGGAAGCCTTAATTTTCATTCTAGAATCATTAGCTTAAGATGAAGGTTCATTTTATAGATACTGTTCACCCCATTTTATGGGAACGGCTAGAAGAAAATGGATTTAAATGCATAGACAGCACTCACATATCCAAAGATGAATTTCTGAATTCAACAGAGGCTCAAACTTGTGAAGGCCTTGTCATAAGAAGTAGATTCAAACTATTTGCAGAAGAGCTAAAGCGTCTACCTAATTTAAACTTCATAGCGCGTTCGGGAGCAGGATTAGAAAATATAGATTTAGACTATTGCGCTGCGCAAAACATAAAAGTCTATAACTCACCAGAGGGAAATATGACCGCTGTAGCAGAGCATGCTATAGGAATGATTCTATCATTATTTAATCATCTTAAAAGAGGAGATGCTGAAGTAAAAGAAGCACTTTGGAATAGAGAAGAAAATAGAGGTTTAGAACTGGCAGGGAAAACGGTTGGAATCATTGGTTATGGAAACATGGGTTCAGCATTAGCTAAAAGACTACAAGGATTTGAATGTGAGACCATAGCTTATGACAAGTACAAATCTGGATTCAGCTCTGAACTGGTTCAAGAGGTTTCTCTTGAGAAACTTTTCCAAGAAACTGATATCCTTAGTTTACACATTCCTATTTCTGAAGAAACCAAGTATTATGTAGATTCAGAATTCATTATGAAGTTCAGAAAACCGTTTTTCCTTATCAATACAGCTAGAGGAAACCACGTTAAAATCTCAGATTTACTAGAAGCGTTAGATGAAGAAAAGATTAAAGGAGCTTGTTTGGATGTATTGGAATACGAGAAATTCAATTTTGAAACCATTCATCCGGAGGACTTGCCTGACGAATGGAAAGAACTGGTAAAACGGGAGAATGTACTTCTAAGTCCACATGTAGCAGGATGGACGCTAGAATCCTATGAGAAATTATCTTCCTTCCTAGCGGATAAAATTCTAAAAGACTGGACATAAAAAATCCAGACGCTTCGGTCTGGATTTAAATATTCTTCTAGTACTTCTGCAGCTTTAATTTCCGCTTACTTTAACATCTTCAGTACTTTGATACATAATCTTAAGTGCAGATGCTTTTCTGAGTTCCTGCTTGATAGCAGAAATTCTACCCATCTTAGTCTCTTTATCTACATTAAGTACCCAAGTCATTCTCTTTCTGTCTTCCTCATCCTTAGAGTTCTTAGTATCTTCTACCCATTGTCTAATATCAGCTACTTCAGCTATATCATCATTCAATTGAAGAACTGGGTCAGATCCTCTCTTTTTATCTACTGGAGGTCCTACGCTTAAGAATGCAGCTCTGGTCTTATTCTTGATTTTTTCTACCTCTGTAGCCTTAGGTAATTTAATTTCTACCAATGGCTCCTTATCTCTCATCACAGTGGCTACCATGAAGAAGAAAAGTATCATGAAAACAATATCTGGTAAGGAAGCTGTGGAAACTGCTCCTACTGATTTTTTCTTTTTTTGTGTAAACTTTGCCATGCGTTAAATCTTAAAATTAACCTCCAAACCCTTTTACATCCAACGGTTCAGCCTCTGAAATACGTTGAGGATAAACCTCTCTAATAGCTAAGATTTTCTTTTTATCCTCTTCATCATCAGTATCTAACTGATTAAAGGGAACTCCAAACTTAGCCAGGCTTAACTCATCTCTTAACTCTCTTACAGCAGCTTCTA
>CAZTVP010000415.1:0-2981 GCA_964616995.1 uncultured Comamonadaceae bacterium | reverse complement strand
AGTTCCCAGCGCATTGCTACTGCCATCAGACAATACTGAAGGTTTCCCATCTATAAGAATTTGCACTCCACCATTACCCCGCAGCGTTATATCACCTTCTATACTCACATTTACCGAGGGCACATTGTTCAGCACTTCTAAAGCACTAGCACCAGTACTGCTAAGGTCTTTCCCAACGTTGAAAACACGCTTATCTAGTTTAAAAACAGTAGTAGAAACCTCATCTGAAACTACAGCCTCTTCCAGCTCTAATCCAGATTCCTTGAGTTTTATAGTTCCCGCATTTATCTTTCCCTGAACAGGTTTAGGCAACTGAATACTATCCGTTTCATAACCTATAAAACTCACCACCAAGTACGCTCTGGGCCTTCTCATTTTTAGCTTAAACTTTCCGTTATCATCTGTGGTAGTAATAGCTAGGACCTCGTCTGTACTTGCTAAGTTGGCACTCACTGTTACATAAGGCAGTGGAGTTCTCGAAGCCTCATCTTCCACATAACCTTCTATGGTGAATTGACGGTCTTGGGCATTTGTGTTTTGCGCTGCAAAACACAACCCAAGACATAAAAACACTATGATTACTAAAAAACGCATACCTGTAGAATAAGCGGTGCAAAGAACGGTTACTTTTGACTAGTATGAATCTACAAAGTGTCAAAGTTCCTAAAGAAATTCAATGCGCTCTCAATCAATAATTTCACACATGCCAACTGCACGGTCAATCAGTAATCAAATCTGTATAAGTCTATTCGTTTTTACGCTGCTGCTATTCCAATCCTGTTCCTCTCAAGACCAAGATTATTCAGAGCTGAAGTATGTATATACAGATATGGCCAATACGCTTAAAACCATGGATGAAGATGCGGTAAAACAACTCTGCGACCGATTAGCTCCAGACGAAAAAACCCTAGATTTCATGAGGGAAAACGATATATGTTACAGAGGAATCCCATGTCAGATGGATGCTCAAGGCTATGAACGAACATACATAGGCGAACAGTACTTCCCGAAGCTAAAGCGTATTCTCAGCAGACTCTACAGTGAAGGTGTACTAGAGAATTTAGAGCACATAGATTCTACGGATTACAAATGGGACAATGAGGAAATAAACGGTATTTCCATCAAAGGAACAGAAACCCACGCCAGATTCAAATCAGGAAATAAAACCATCTCTTACCTCATGGGAGAAATGATATACATCAATGGTAGATGGAGCCTTTTCACCACTCCTAATGTAGATTTGAGTATTAGAGAGGAGTAAAGTAAATAGTCTTTTCTCCTAAGTTTGTTCCACTTTTGAAACTCCAAAACCAACATATCCTCTACTTCATTCTAGGAGTGGCAGCTGTGCTACGTTTCTGGGATTACTTCAGTATTCCATTTACGCATGATGAATTCAGCGCTTTTTTTAGAACTGGTTACTCAAATTTTAGTGAGCTCATGGAAAAAGGTGTGAAAGTGGATACACATCCTCCGGGCGTTCAGGTGTTCATGAACTATTGGCGATTAGCTTTTGGAGAAGCTCCATGGATTATGAAACTGCCTTTTACCCTTATGGGTTTAGGTTCAGTTCTCCTTATGTGGAAATTAAGCAAGCTCTGGTTCAATGAGACTATGGCTACCATAGCTTCAAGCTTCATGGCTACCCTACAGTTTCCCATCATGTACAGCCAAATAGCTCGTCCGTATATCAGTGGCTTATTTCTCACGTTGCTCATGGTTTGGTACTGGTCTAAATTAGTGAAGCGACCTGAAATATACTTCTGGAAACACGGCATAGGATTTACCTTCTCTGCTGCTCTTTGCGCTTACAATCATCACTTTAGCCTGTTGTTCGCAGCTATAGTTGGAATTAGTGGCTTAGCCATGCTCCCACGAAAATATTGGTTGAAATACATGGTCTTAGGCTTGGGTATTATTGTACTTTATGCTCCTAACCTTCCCTTGTTCTTTGACCAACTGAGTCAAGGTGGCGTAGGCACTTGGCTGGCTCCTCCCAGTAATGATTTTCTGTGGCAGTTCATTCGCTATGTATTTCACTACTCGTGGCTGCTGCTCTGCGGTGCAATAGTTCTAACCCTACTATCCTTTTACAAAAAGACAGCTGTGTTTTCCTGGAAGAAGTTCTTACTTTTCTTAAGCTGGTTTATGCTGCCTTTTCTTATCGGATTTTTCTATTCAAAGTACAAAAATCCAGTGCTTCAGTATTCTGTACTGTTGTTCAGTTTTCCTTATCTATTTTTCATTTTATTCGGAAAAATCAAGGAGTTAAAACTAAAGGTCAACCTGCTGGTTGCTATTTGCATTATTGGTTTAAGCATTATAACTCTAATAACTGAAAGACAGTATTATACTGTGCTCTATAATTCACCTTACAGAGCTTTGCTTTTAGACCAACATGAAGCATTTTTAGAGGATGAGAATACCTTAAGAATTATAGACACCTATCCTAAAATGAATCATTATTACAATGAACGCTTAGCCATAGATACGAATTACGTGTGGGCTCGAGATTTAGGAAATGAAAAAGAGTTCAAGCAATTCATTAAAGATGCTTCTAGAAAGCACGACAAGTTGCACTTTGGTTCGTATTCCATGACCAACAATTCGTACTTCCCTATAATTATGGAATTCTACCCTACTTTAGAAGAAACCAAGAACTATGAAGGAGGCTCTTCATGGCTTTTTTCCAAGACTGGAAGCTTCAGAGAAGTAAAAACTGAGAACTTAATAGATTCACCAACAGAGCCCTCTAATGCGCTTTGGTCGTCTCCAAACCGTTTTTCAGAGAAGTATTCTCAAGTGTATTCGATACAACTAGAACCCTTAGAACTCGGACAAAACGACTTTATAGATATTAGAGTAGAAGTAAAATTACCTGAAGGAACTCATAACATTTCCATAGCCTCAGACATTACGGCTAAAGAAGAACTACTTCACTGGTCTGCTAATAATGTCCAAAAGTTTCAAACCGATGAAAG
>CAZTVP010000414.1:0-2998 GCA_964616995.1 uncultured Comamonadaceae bacterium | reverse complement strand
AATACACCTTCTTTAGTTCTTTATTGTTTTCAAAATCATAGAGAATGATTTCGTCTGTATTGCTATTCAAGTTCGAAATCACATAAGCTTGATGAGGGTTTCCTGAGTTGTAATCAAATCCAGCTATGTAAAAATTATCCTTCCAAGTAGTAGTTATGATTTTCTTGAAATCTTGGTCTTCTCCAGTTCTGTAATAGAATGAATAGTTAGTAGCTCCTTCCTGCTGAGTATATCCTTTTAAGTTTCCATCCTTATCGAATGTATATGAACTGATAGGGTTATTGATATCCTTGTTTTCATATAACCTTTCTAAGTCTCCTGTTACTATATTCAGCTTATACGGCTCGAATATCTGAGGATTAGTCTTATTCATTTCTACTATCACGTAGTCCTTTTGGTCTTTCAAAAGATTGGAGAAGTTAGCTTTTACACCTTCAAAAGGAGTAAGGTCTTTCTGGTTTGAACCATCTATGTTAGCTGCGTAGATATGATAGTTTTCATCTCCACCTGTGTCTTTAAGGTAGATAAGTCTTGAATCATTAGCCCATCCGTAACCTCTAATAAGGTCTTCACCTTCTTCTATGGCCATGTTTACCTTGTCGGTTTGAGTATTCTTTACATACACATGGCTTTTACCATTTTCGTCTCTTTGTCTAAAGCTCACATACATTCCATCTGGAGAAAACTGAAAACTAGACTGTTCAGGTTTTTTAAAGTAGTCTTCTACTGAATATTTATACGTCCCTTTTTCTAGGTTAGCCAGTGCTTGCAGTTCCTCTTGGGTAGAAGGAAGTTCAGGGTTTCCAGGGAGTTCTGTTTCTTGAGCTTTCACGTGAGAAGTAGTTATCATGAGAAAAGTTAAAATAGGAATAATAGATTTCATGGTTTGTGTTTTTTCATTGGGCACAAAAATATTTTTGTGATAAGTCGCACCAGACATCTAGCTGTTAAATTAAGAGAATCGATTTCTAAAAATTCCTTAATAATTGTATGGTCTTACCTGTTTTATGTAGAGTTCTCGAGTGTCTCTTTCTAGTTTAAATTCTAAGTCCAAACCGAACTCGTTAAAGGTCTTAGTAGTGAAATCTCGATAGTAGAAATACTTTTTAATCTGTAGCACCGTATTGGCCAGATTAAATATCTCTTCTTCTGTCATGAGTAGTGTTTTCTCAGATAAACTGGATGAGGAAATGAGTTCTACTGTATTATTCTGAGCGTAAAAACCATTTTCTTCAGTGGGGAAACAGATAAACTGGTCACAGCTCACTCCAGGTTCAGGCTTGACTACCGAGTGATTTTCTAGTTGCGCGTTCACCACATAGCCCATGTTGTTTTCTCTGTAAATGTTCTTAGAAATGACTACGCCATTGACTTCTTCGTCTGGAAAAGAACGGTGAACCAAAACCCCCATCATGGCATCTTTTTGATGAAAACCAAATATTTCTCGTTCTAGATATGCAGCATCATTCCAAAGGCTAGCCCATACCTTTCTAAGGGAGTTTTCTATGGTTTTTTCCTTATCCTCTTCTAATACTGGTTCTGAAACTACGGCCGTTTTAGAATCATATAATCCTGCTCCGCTGAATCCTTTCATATCTTCAGCATTTGTACTCGAACGGAACCGTATTCTATTAAAGGTGGATTTATCCTTTATCTTTTGAGTAATGAGGTCAAGATGCGCTTTATTCACAGGAGTAGACCGTATCAAGTTTCTTATTTCTGAAAGTACTTCTGTTGGATTCTCTAGCGTAGAGAGGGATTCGATAAGCCTTGTTGCACCGCAAGCCTTAGCATGCTCATGGTAGTAATAAAACGGAATACCAAATGCTGCTTCTGGAACTGAAAAATTCAAGTCTGCCGAAAGCTCCATTAAAACCCCAAAGTTCTCTGCCTTGTAGCCACAAGTTAAGCTTGTTTTACGGTCAAAATCTCTGGCGTCAATTAGCTCAGTTTCCTTTAGATTAAACTTTAGGTGAGATTTTCTCCTCGGATTTTTTGATTTCACTTTTTCTATCCTTTCTACATAATAATCACCTTCATTTACATGGAGTTCTATAGGTAAATCCACCAGAGCGTTCAACTCTTCATCATCCCAAGCACAAGTCAATGCCATTATAGGAATACTCCTGTTTTGTCCAAGTATAGAAAGGTGACAAAGAGGCGTTTGAAAATCGGTGGTGATGACTCCTGCCACCTGAGGGAGATAGAGCGGAGTACCGTTAATAAGTAAAATATCATCTGGAGAGAAAAAGGCCTCTTCTAGTTCAGCTAAATTTATTTTTCTAAGGTATCCCGTGGTGGTTTCCTTGCTGACACACTGAAATTCTAATTCTCCATACAAAGCAGAGGAACTAATAGTAGGAACATTGATTTTCGAGGATAATTCAGATAAGTAGCTACTGTTTAAGAGTAATTCCAAGTTTGCATCCAGAAATGAATGTTGTACTACTTCTTTATGCAGCAGCTCTAAAAATGTAGGGCTCATGTGGTCAGAAGGAGATATTTCTAAAAAGTACAAGTCTCTGCCCGCTAGGTAGTTGATATTGGCCAATAGAAATGACCTTTTAGCATTATCCTCAGCATAATTATCTCGGTTAAAGATACCCAATGGCAAGCTGTAGCCAAGTTCCTCTCTACAGAATTCATAATGGTACTGATAGTCTGGTGATATGAAGTGAATTTCCTTTTCCGCTAAGTCATAAACCAGTTTTACTGCGGTCACTTCTGCGTATTTCATGCTTAATGGTGCGCGGTGCAATACACTAAATTCCTCCTCACTCAAATATCCTATAGATGATTGGCCATTCACATGGAGACCAATTAAAATTAGAGCTAACAAGATGATATGTCTGAGGAATTCACTCACTACAGTAATAGTACAAAAAGCTATGATTAAGAACTTGATTTTAGGCTAGTAGATTTTGTGAGCATTAAAGGACTTTATAAGTTTTTCACAATTGAATGTGATTTATATCGATATAAATAATTATTATTGTGA
>CAZTVP010000413.1:0-2999 GCA_964616995.1 uncultured Comamonadaceae bacterium | reverse complement strand
GAAAGTCATCTAAAAATCCAGAGCTCATAAATATTCCACCTGCATTAGAAGAAAAACTAAAAAATTCAAATTTTAGATATGCAACTCAGTGGATTACAGAGATTACTACTATAGACTACTCTTCAGAACCTAGATTATTCTTGCAAATTGACGCATTTATATTGGCCGAACCTATTTCAAGTACTGATGTAAAAAACTCATGTCTTTTAATAGATAGAAAATTGAACAAAGTGATTCACTTCAGAACCAAAAGCAGCCTAATGCAAGACAACTCAGCGTTCATTACCAATGACTTTTTAAGACTAATGAAGCCGATTTACTATAAAAAGAATCTTAATTGTGAGTAGTATATATCCTAATTGAGGTCTAATAAACCTACTAAATTCTCTGTTGAAATTTCGATTAATCTATGGTGTTCTGCAGACGTTTCTAGTGACCAATTCAAAAAATTAGCGTCATAACAGCCGAAGTTTAACCCAAATAATCAATTCGTTATGAAAAAACAACTACTCCTATCTGCTTTACTGATAGGTTCTCTTCATGCATTAGCACAAGACTTACCAGCTAATCCTGAACCAGGAAAATGTTATGTTAGATGTACCACACCTGATGTGTATGAAAACGTAACAGAAGAAGTAATGACCAAGCCAGCTTACAAAAAGCTAACTGTGGTTCCTGCTGAATACAAAACCATTACTGAAGAAGTAATGATTAAAGCTCCTAGTACAAGACTAGAAGTAATACCCGCTGTTTACGAAACTGAAACTATAAGCTACGTAAAAAAAGAAAAAGCAAATAAATTAAGTACCACTCCAGCTTCTTTTACTAATGATGCGGAAGTAATAGAAATTAAAGCTGCTTACGCTCAGTGGGAACTAGGTGCAGCAGCACCAGATTGTGAATCTTCTAACCCAGATGACTGTAGATACTGGTGTTATAAAGGTTACCCAGCAGAGTATGAAACAGTAAATGTAAAGAGATTAGGAGCAGATGCATCTGAATCTGCATCTCCTATAGCTGAACAAACTGCCACTTATACTAAAAGAGTAGTAAAAACTCCAGCCACTACGAGAGAAATAGAAATTCCTGCAGAGTACGGAACTATAACTAAGAGAGTGCTAGTAAAAGATGCTTACACTACTGAAGAAACCGTTCCTGCTCAATATAAAACGGTATCTAAAGAAGTACTTAAAACCAAAGGTGGACTTACTGAATGGAAAGAAGTGGACTGTGGTTTACTTGAGTACAATGACTTAAATATCAACTGGGATTTAGGAAGTGCTACTCTAACTCCACAAGCTAAAGCAGAAATAGATGCTAAACTTCTTCCTGTTATGGCAGAAGGAGTATCTGTAGAGATAGCTTCTCATACAGACTCGAGAGGTTCTAAAGAAAGTAACAGATTACTTTCTGAAAGAAGAGCTCAGGCTGTGACAAACTACCTTATTTCAAAAGGAATTAATACCAGCAGAATTACCTCTAACGGTTATGGAGAGTCTAGACTGCTAAACAGATGTTCAGATGGCGTTTCTTGTACTGAAAGAGAACACAGAATGAACAGAAGAACTCAGTTTAGAGTAATCCAGTAAGAACAACTCATTCTGAATAAAATAAAGAGAGGAGAATCATTCGTGTGGATGATTCTCTTTTTTTTACTCTAAATATTACAGATGAAAATTCTAGCCTCACTTTGTGTTCTTCTCTCTCTTTTAGGTTTAAATGAAATAAACCATTCTCCTGAGTGGAATACCAACTTGGAAGAAACTCTCATTCAAGCCAGAAAAAATAAAAAGCCTGTTCTAGTTTATTTCACTGGAAGTGACTGGTGTGGCCCATGTAAAGCATTGAAAAAAGATTTTTTCGAGTCAGAAAAATTTGTTCAAAAAGCCAGCGAATTTAACCTAGTGATCATAGATATTCCTCGCAGACTGGACATAGTCAGTCCAGAACAACTGGATTACAATAAAGAAAAACTAAGTCAGCTAAATCCTCAGAAAAAATTCCCTACCCTAATTGTACTTAATGCTAAAGGAAAAGAGCTCAATAGAATAAATGGATACAGCGCCCAAGGAACACCAGATTCCTACTTTAAATTTCTAGAAGAAATTCTTGAATAACACTGCACTAATCCATAAACCCCTGCTCACGCATCCAGTCATCATTAAAGACCTTTCCCACGTATCGGCTACCATGGTCATGGAATAAAACCACCGTTACAGAATCTTCAGTGAGCTGGTCTCTCATTTGACGCACTACCTGAAATGCAGAACCACACGAGTAACCTAACAGTAAACCTTCCTTTTTAGCCAGTTCTCTTGCAGCTAAAGCTCCATCCTTATCTGTCACCTTCTCGAAATGGTCTATAAGGTCAAAATCCACATTCTTTGGCAAAATGTCCTCCCCTATTCCTTCGGTAATGTACGAGTAGATTTCATTTTCGTCAAACTCACCAGTCTCGTGGTATTTCTTGAATACAGAACCATACGTGTCTCCACCCCAGAGCTGAACATCAGGATTTTGTTCCTTTAAGTATTTTCCCACTCCTGAGATAGTTCCTCCGGTCCCCACTCCTACCACGAAGTGTGTTATTCTCCCCTCAGTTTGTTTCCAAATTTCAGGACCAGTGCTCAAGTAATGCGCTTTTCTATTCGATAGGTTGTCATACTGATACGGATAAAACGAGTTAGGAATTTCTTGGCTCAACCTTGTAGCCACGCTGTAGTAACTATCTGGATGGTCAGGTTCCACATTAGTAGGGCACACTCTCACCTCAGCTCCCATAGCTCTCAGGATATCCATTTTTTCCTTAGACTGCTTATCACTCATAGTACAGATAAGCTTATACCCTTTTACACATGCAGCCAGAGCCAGTCCCATTCCAGTATTACCAGATGTACATTCTATAATAGTTCCCCCAGGCTTAATCTTCCCTTCCTTCTCCGCATCCTCTAACATCTGAAGCGCCATACGGTCTTTTGTAGAGTGTCCAGGATTAAAAT
>CAZTVP010000412.1:1321-3013 GCA_964616995.1 uncultured Comamonadaceae bacterium | reverse complement strand
AGTTGTAGATTTCGTCTTGAACATAGTAGCTGCCACCGTTTTTATAATTGCCCGTCCATACCGTGTTGGATGGGTCGTTAGATTCGTAGAATAAATCTCCATCAGAGTTAAAAATCATAAAGGAGTAAGACGTAATATTCAGGTCCTTCCCGAGATAAATCTCAGGTTTGAATACATCATTTAGTCCGTCTCCGTCTGGTGTGAATGCGTTAGGAATATATACCAGAATTTCTTTGTCTAATACGTTTATGATTAGCTCTAATTTCAGGTTACACCCATTGGGTAAGGCTTCTTCAAAAAAGTAGCTACCTGCTTCAGAAAGAAAAACCCCTTGATATTCGTAGATCTGATCTTTTTCAATATTCACTACTCTAGTTTCACTTTCCTGAGGCACCAAGATTACCTCTAGATTTGAGATTAAGGCACAACCGTTAGATGCAGCATCTTCTTCAATAAACTGATACTGCCCCGGATCAGCTATGATTTCTCCTGCAAATTCAAACGACTCATCTTCACATAAGATTAATTCAAGCTCTTGTTCTTGATTCTCTAAAACATTAAATAAGATCTCTTGACTACTAGTGCCACAGTTATTAGTGACATCTACACTGAATACTCCCGGAGTCGAAAGCTGTATGAAATTAGATACTTCACCTGTGTTCCATACAGCAGTTCCCAACTCAGGAGGAACTTGCAGCCCAAAAGGTAGTAAACTAGAACACACCTCATATGAGTTTTGTAACGGTATATCGGGTAAATCTCCTGCAGAAAAAATTTCTATTTCATCTGAATCTGTGCCACATACATTAGAAACTGTTAATGAGATTAGCTGAGGAGACTCCACTGTTGTATTGGAGGATTCAGACCCAGTAGACCAAGTATAACTATCAAAACTACCGCAGTCTATTTCTATAGGAAATTCGTTCAAGCAGTAACTTTGGTCAGGACCAAGATCTAAATTTGGTTCCTCACCTAATGATGTTACCACTAGTTCATCAGTAGTACTTCCGCAAAGATTATGAAGTGTAACACTAACGGTCTCTGGTTCAGTTAACGAGTAGTTATTCTCTATGGAATTGTCAGACCAGATAATGGTTTCATCCTGATCTAAATTAAGTTCTATGATATATGGAAATTCCGCGGTGCAAAGGGCAAGATCTTCGCCTAAATCCACATCAGGCACATCTCCTAGAGAAGAGATGATTATTTCATCCGTAGCGGTTCCACAGGTATTAGTTACTTCTACAGATATAGTTTGGGCATCATCTATAACTATGGTTTGAGCATCTTCTCCTGTGGACCATGCATATGTATCGAAAATTCCAGCGTCTATGGTTATGGGGAAATCAGCATTGCACAGCGCTATATCATCACCTAAATCTACCACAGGAACATCTCCAGAAGAAAATACTTCTAAATCATCTGTATCTGTTCCACAAATATTGGTGACGGTTACAGCTAAGACTTCCGGTCCGTTGATTTCTATGGTTTGATCTGCAGTACCATCTTGCCATTCATAGGTGTTAAACCCAGCTCCAGCATCTAGCGTTACAGGAAATTCGAAGTCGCAGAAAGACAAATCTGCGCCTAAATCCACATCAGGCACATCTCCTAGAGAAGAGATGATTATTTCATCTGTAGCGGTTCCACAGGTATTAGTTACTTCTACAGATATAGTTTGGGCATCATCTA
>CAZTVP010000412.1:0-1221 GCA_964616995.1 uncultured Comamonadaceae bacterium | reverse complement strand
TCTATGGTTATGGGGAAATCAGCATTGCACAGCGCTATATCATCACCTAAATCTATAACAGGTGGATTTCCAAGAGAACCTATTTGTATCTGATCAGTGCTAGCACCACATGAGTTAGTAACTGTACATTCTAATAGAGTAGGACCATTGATTGTAATAAAATCATTAGTACTACCATCCTGCCAGGTATAGCTTTCGAAGCCAGCTGGAGCTAAGAACGTATATGGAAACTCAGCATTACAAATAGAGAAATCATCTCCTAGATTAAGTTGGGGTGGACCTCCTATTGAGAGGATTTCTACCTCTGAGTATCCAGTGCCACAGTCCGTAGTTACTTCCACTCCGTAGGTTCCTGGTGTATTTACTGAAATGGTAGGAGAGATCTCAGATGTACTCCATGAGTATGTATCAAAAATATCGTTTAACCCTAGTACCACTGGGAAATCTGCTTCACAAATAGCCATGTCTTCGGGTAGAACAGGCATCGGAGGAGTGATATTACCCGGTAGATCAAATGTGTAAGTCCGAGTACCACAAAAATTACCAACCGTTACTTCAAAAACTTCTTCATCATTTACTTCTATAGAGGGGGTGTTTTCTCCAGTACTCCAGTTATACCAATTGTAATTACCTGCATCTAATGTGAGCGGAAAATCATAATTACACCCGTCAAAGGTATCTGGAGTTACGAATGGTTCAGGCTCTTGAAATCCGATTAGAATGATTTGTCCTTCTCCATCTTGACATGATCCATCTGCTTGAACGCTATAGGTTTGAAAGCTATTCACTTCTATAGTTTGAGTGGTTTCACCGGTATTCCATAGGTAAGAATTAAAACCGGGGCCAGCATCTAAGGTAATAGGAAGTTCTTGATCACAAAATTCAGAGGTGAACCCTAAAGAAATAGGAGCTACAGGTAAAGCTAATTCCACTATGGTAGTGGCCAAGGCGTTACCACAAGCAGATGGCAACTCGCAGGTGTAAGTGCCTATTTCTGTAATTTGAATAGTAGGGGTAGTCTCACCAGTGCTCCATGTATATGGCCCTGGATAAGCAGAAGCGTCTAGAGTGATAGGAAAGTCTTCACAATCTACAAATTGGTTTTCTCCTAAGTTAAGATAAGTTCCAGGGGCGTCAGTGAAATTCAAACCTACATTATTACAAAAGATCAAATCTCCTTCAGAGTTATCAGTTATGTCATCTATACACTGATAAATCACA
>CAZTVP010000411.1:0-3015 GCA_964616995.1 uncultured Comamonadaceae bacterium | reverse complement strand
ATCATGCGGTCATTCACATGAGGTGTCACCAGAAATGAAGAGGGTAATAGCCATGAATAAAGGACTATGGGAAGATCTGAATGCTACCAAGGATAAAGTAAAAGATGAAATTGCTAAAGCTACTACCATTACTTCAGAACTAGATTCTGTAGCCAAAGCTGAGATTAGCACCAAGTTGAAAACCCTTGTGGCTAAGAAAAAAGAGTTATCAGAATTAGACAAATTGATTCCAGAGATTGAAGGCTACCAGCCTAAGTGTAATCACGAGCCGGGAGAACCACATACTCATAATACCATGGATTTAGAAGGTGTAGATCCATCAGAACTGCTTCAGATTCATCAAGAGCTAAGAAAACAGTTGGATGGTATTAAGGAAGGTCTATGAGAGAAATCATAACATGTTTGGTTTGCTTTTGTAGCCTTTTTTCTGCTGCGCAAAACACTTCTCCAACGTTTAAGAATGTACAAATAGACATAGAAGACGGTACCGGATATGCTCCCTGTGAACCATCCATAGCTATAAGCCAGAAGAATCCGAAGAAAATAGTGGCAGGAGCCATATTGGATAAAGTGTACACTTCCAAAGACGGTGGAGTTACATGGACTAAAGAGAGACTGAAATCAGATTTAGGAGTGTACGGAGACCCTTGTGTAATCAACGGTAAAGGGAATCAATTCTACTACTTTCATCTAAGTGACCCGGCAGGAAAAGGATGGGCAGATCAGTCACTTCTGGATAGAATCGTATGTCAGCGTTCTAAGAATATGAAGAAGTGGTCTTCAGGAACGAGTATAGGCCTGAATGGAACTAAAGATCAGGACAAAGAGTGGGCGGTGTTTAATCCCTATACAAATGAAGTACTAGTAACTTGGACTCAGTTTGATAAATATGCTTCTAAAAAAGCTGGAGACAGTACAGTAATTCTATTCAGTAAGGCAGATAAAAACATAAAAGAGTTTTCCAAACCAATACGAATATCCCAAATAGCTGGTGACTGCATAGATGGAGATGAAACTACAGAAGGAGCAGTTCCTGATATAGGCCCTAATGGTGAAATTT
Organism: uncultured Comamonadaceae bacterium; assembly: GCA_964616995.1. Classification (GTDB taxonomy): domain Bacteria; phylum Bacteroidota; class Bacteroidia; order Flavobacteriales_D; family Sanyastnellaceae; genus ASP10-05a. The sequence goes on along the minus strand of CAZTVP010000411.1, from coordinate 1,955 downwards.
ATGTAGCATGGGCTGTAAATGAAACCATTTATTTCGATAGATCAATAGATGGAGGAAATACTTGGCTAGAAGAAGATATAGCAGCGGTGCAAATAGCTGGTGGATGGGATCATTATATTCCTGGAATTAACCGAACTAATGGAATGCCGGTATTAAGATGTGATAGATCAGGAGGGAAGTTCAATGGGAGAATTTATATCAACTGGACAGATCAAAGAAATGGTGAAGACGATACAGATGTATTTATGGCTTACAGTGATGACAAGGGAGAAACTTGGAGTAATGCCATTAAAGTAAATCAAGATGATTCTGAGAGGCATCAGTTCTTCACTTGGATGGACATAGATAATGCTTCTGGAGCTGTTTATATGGTGTTTTATGATAGAAGGAACTCGTCTGGAAATGAAACTGAAGTTTATTTAGCTCGAAGTTTAGATGGTGGAGATTCTTTCCAAGAGTATAAGATCAGTGAATCCTCTTTTGTACCGAGTGAGAATGTCTTCTTCGGTGATTACAACAATATTTCAGCTCATAATGGTTCTATTAGACCTATTTGGACGAGGTACGATAAAGGCAAACTAAGTATTTGGACCGCTTTAATAGAAGCTGGCCAATTGAATTAAACTGCTTTTTCTGTGATCTTTGAGGCTGTGGCAGCTAACTGTTCCTGAGTAAGATTGAGTTTAGGCCGTTCAAAGTTGATATCAGACACTTTTTGTAGAGGAACCAAGTGAACATGAGCATGAGGCACTTCCAAGCCAATTACGGCTATTCCCATTCGTTTACATGGGATTTTCTGTTCTATTTGCAACGCTACTTTTTTAGCAAAAACCATAAGTCGAGCTAAGAGCTCATCTTCCAAGTCAAAAATGTAATCCAACTCTATTTTAGGAATAACCAAGGTATGCCCTTCAGCTAGTGGCATAATGTCGAGAAAAGCTAAGAATTCGTCATTCTCAGCTATTTTATGACAAGGAATTTCTCCAGCTACTATTTTAGAAAAGATGCTAGCCAATTTTACCTAGAGATTTCTAAAATTTCAAAATTGATTTTACCAGCAGGAACTTCTACTTCGGCTATATCGCCTACTGCCTTACCTACTAACCCTTTTCCTATAGGTGAATCTATTGATATTTTTTTCTCCGCTAAGTTGGCCTCATTTTCAGCTACTAAAGTGTACTCCATAACAGCATTATTTGCCTTATTCTTTATTTTGACTTTAGACAATATGAAAACTTTAGAATTATCTATTTGAGTGTCGTCTATGACTCTAGCGAACGCTACTAGATTTTCCATTTTATTAATGCGAGCTTCTAATAGACCCTGGGCTTCTTTGGCAGCGTCATATTCTGCATTTTCAGATAAGTCTCCTTTGTCTCTGGCATCTGCTATAGCTTGAATAACTTTTGGACGTTGTACCGCTTTTAAGTCGTGCAGTTCATACTTAAGCTTTTTTAATCCTTCTTCTGTATAATAAGTAATTTGACTCATGAGAACAGTGTTTTCGTATTAGCTAAAAAAAATTGAACCCCCATATTGGAGGTTCAATGATTTAATACAAATGTATTTAAAAAATTTTATAGCTCTATGTGGGCTCCTATGGAGTGAACACCACTGAAGTTAACCGTAGTTCTGTAAGAATAGTCAAATCCTAATCTTGTCTCATTTTTACCGATAGGAACATTAACACTTACTCCAGCTGTAGGCCCTGTTAAAGCTGTGGTTCTTTCGATATCATTAGTTATTTGATCTTCCCATAAATATCCAGCTCTAAGTTGGAATAGTTTTTTGAAATCAAATTCCGCTCCCAGTCCTACTTGATCTCTGCTGAATGAATTACTTGTGAACTGTCCAGAGGCAAGTAAATTCATATCTTCATTCAATAAGAAGTTATAACCAAATCCTATATTCACCAAACTTGGTAATTCTAATTCGGCAGACTTTTGATCTAGGTT
>CAZTVP010000410.1:0-3023 GCA_964616995.1 uncultured Comamonadaceae bacterium | reverse complement strand
TATTCGAAGGGTTGGATATAGAAGGAGAAACTATTTTCATAGACACGCTCTCATTTATAAACAGCATGCCACAGCCGAGTGATGTGAATGCACTGATAGAAGATGTTACTAATTTCTTATATGCACGGCCTGCCACTTTTGCGCAGCGACTATACCTAAAGCTCTACCTATTACAAGGACTCCCAGATTTCGAGTGGAATATAGAATACACGGCTTACTTGGATGAACCTGATAATCCAGATGTGGTAGCTAGTATTAGAAATAAAACCAACCTATTTATTTACGGATGTTTAACCTTACCTGAGTCATTCTTAGGATAAAACTGAACCGATATGAAAAGAAGAAAATTTATAAAAACATCAGCAGCCGCAGGAAGTATCCCTGTGTTAGTAAACGGTTTAGGAATTTCTAGTTTGGCCATGCCTTCTATAGCGAGCGCGGCTAACGGAGACTCAGATAGAGTACTGGTTCTTATCCAATTAAACGGAGGTAATGACGGTTTAAATACTATAATTCCTTTAGATCAGTACAGTAATCTAGCAGCAGTAAGAAATAATGTTCTTATTCCAGAATCTTCAGTTCTCTCCTTAACGGATACGGTAGGAATGCACCCTAACATGACTGGGATGAAAAACCTATACGATGAGGGAAAACTGAATATTATTCAGAGCGTGGCTTACCCGAACCAGAATAGGTCTCACTTTAGATCTATGGATATATGGAACACCGCATCTGAAGCAGACGAGTTCTTGAGTACAGGATGGCTCGGTAGATATTTTGAACAGGATTACCCAGGCTATCCAGAAGGTTATCCGAATGAAGCTTGTCCAGATCCTTTCGCTATAACCGTGGGCTCTCTGGTTTCAGAAACATGCCAAGGTGTTACAGGGAACTATAGCTTAGCCGTAAATGATGTTACTGGAAACGATGCGCTTATAGAAGGAACTTCAGGAAACTGGCCAGTAGATGAATGCTACGGTGCAGAACTGGCCTTCTTAGAAACAAGTATTCTTCAAACAAACGCTTACGCAGAAACTATTCAAGCTGCCGCAGACGCTGGAAATAATATGGTAGAGTACAATGAAGCAGAAAACGAACTGGCTCGTCAGCTAAAAATAGCTGCTAGACTTATTTCTGGTGGACTTCAGACTAAAGTGTATGTAGTTTCACTCGGTGGATTCGATACACATGCTAATCAGGTAGAAGACGGCTCTACTACCACAGGTGAGCATGCGGTTTTACTTCAGAAATTATCTTCTGCCGTGGCTAGTTTCCAGCAGGATTTACAGCTAATGGGATTAGACCAGCGTGTATTAGGAATGACTTACTCAGAGTTTGGCCGTCAGATTGGTTCTAATGATGGATTCGGAACGGATCACGGAACAGCTGCGCCACTTATGATATTTGGCCCCTGTGTGAATCCTATCATCCTTGGAGATAATCCTGAGATTCCTAACCAAGTGTTCAACCAGGAAGGTGTGCCTATGCAGTTTGATTTCAGATCTGTTTACGGCTCTGTACTTATGGATTGGTTCAATGTTTCAGAAGATGATGTGCGCGACTTACTGTACGAAGACTTTTCTTACTTGCCTGTATTATTGGGCTGTAACACTTCCGTAAGCGAGGTAGATCCATTTACAGAAAAGATTCAAATCAGTAACTATCCTAATCCGTTTACAGCTCATACGAATATCGTTTTTGAGACCAAGGCGGAGCGGGCTAAGATTTCTGTTTTTGACCACAGAGGAGCAGAGGTAAGGATATTAGCCGACCGAACTTTCCCTGCGGGTGAACACACTATTCAGTTTGATAGCTACGGGCTACCCGCGGGTAATTATTATGTTAGAATTATCACTAAAGACAGGCAGAATACTTCGTCCATGGTTAAGATTAAATAAGGCATGGAGTTTGGATTAATAGCGGTGCAAAACACACTATTTTCCTCATGCTCAAGACTCAATACCTTATTGTATTTATCATGCTGCTAACGCTGGTTTCTGAAGAAGCCACAGGCAAACAGACCTATCATTCACAGCTAAATGCCCTTACAGCTGAATTAGCCAATTCACTCGAATCTAGAGCAGTAGAACGGGTGGCATTCTTACCTTTTCAAGCAGTGGATTCTAGGGAGCAGAGTTTAGCTCAGCGGCTGCAGGATGATTTTATGACTAGTTTTTTAAATCAGTCAGCTTCCATAAAAGTGTATGAGCGTGAGCGACTAGATCAGGTTTTAGAAGAACTGAAACTACAGCAGAGTGGATTGATTTCTGAAGCATCCTCAGAGGAGCTAGGAAAACTAATAGGTGTAGAAGTACTTCTGGCAGTGCGGTTTGATATAGATTCTAAATCTCTCCACACTTGGGCGAAGGCCATAGAAACCGAAACCGCTTTTCAAATAGCTGCCACATCTGGAATTATCAAGCTAAGCGGTCATGAAAGCAAAAGACTTCATCAACAACAAAAGAGTAAGATCAAATTTGGTTCACTGGAAGTAAAAAACCGAAAAAATACACAGGTTGTTTTCATTATAGAAAATGAATACTATTCTCATGAACTTAAAGCAGATGGAAAGTCAGAGGTAAAATTCCTGAACCTACCTCCTGGTATTTATTCTCTAAAGTCTAGCTACGTCAAGAATAGAAAACCGATAGAAAACGTCCAAATAGAAATCCGTCCTAAAAAAACCACAAAGCACAAGCTAAGCGGTTTTGGGAATTGGGGGTTTCCGGTTTATTGAAGATGCAATAAGAAACCTTAGTAAAACCGATGAAGCCTGCTCTTAGGAAGGAGATAAACAACTCTCAGCTATAAAAATGTATTAGATTAGCTAGCCAAATACATGGTACGGATATACAGAACAGTTTCGATTACATTTGTGTCACGCAGAATTACAAGAATGAGAAACCTAATATCCATAATACTGATTGGAATTTATTCCTGTTACGGTCAAAGTGGCGATTCAAGCAACTCTCAGCTGACCGAAATTCAAGACCATTTATTTATTGTAAAAGGAACAGACTCAT
>CAZTVP010000409.1:0-3026 GCA_964616995.1 uncultured Comamonadaceae bacterium | reverse complement strand
ATTAAAATCCACTGAAGGACTTTCTACATCGTAAGATTCTCCATTGATTATCCATTCGAAGCTTGTAGGATCACCTTCTGTAGTATTGGAAAAAATCATTTGATTCCCTTCTGTTTCCACTTCGTAGGAAGGATACAGATCATATTCCCCAATTAAATGATTAGCTAGTTGCTCGTAAACAACTTCATGAACAGCCTGCCTTATCTCTTCAGCTTCCGAGGCATCTAAGTCCAGATTTTCAGTTAACTCTAAAGGATCTGCTCTATAAATAGACGTGTAAAAACAAACAGCAGCCGCATAACTTCCAGCTAATGAAGGATGGCTTCCGTCTCCTGTGTAAAGCTGTATTTCGGAATCATTATCTCTAAGGTGTCTCCAAACTCTTCCTACGGGAGAAACTACTCCTTCTAATTCTTCTGCCATGTATTGATAGCGCTCTGCCAGTAAATCATCCATCCCTTCATAGGTGCATACAGGTGGCCATACAGCACAGTTGCCTGCATCTCCGTTTTCTCTTCCCCATGTCATGTAAAACATAGTTTCTGCACAAGGATTGCTAGCTAAAATTTGAGTATTTAATGTCTCTGCATAAACGAAAGACTCCGCTTGGTATTGATTATCAGAAAAAGATGGCAGTTGACTCTGTTCTTGCAAAACGACAAAATCCCAGTTACCCTCTTCAATTTTAGCCTGACTAGTAGCATTTGTAGTATGGCCATTGAAAGTAAAACCTCCAGGAGTATTTCTATCTACTATTAGCTCTTCCCCTGCATTTTCTGCCAAGTCAGAAACCATTTGAGGAAGGTTATTATAGTTGGTATAACTATTTCCTAGAAAAAGAGCCCTGGTTTGAGAGAAACCGATTGAACTAATAAATGCTAAAAGCATAGCTGCTAAATATTTCATGCTTTAAAAATATGGTTAAAGACTAAATGAAATCTAGAACAGTTGCGCAGCAGAATAAAATTCTAACTTCCGATAAGCTTATTGGTTGCAGAAACCAATTCTTCAATCTTCTTAAAGTCCGTGGCGTATGGATGAGGAGATGCAAATCTTCCAGAATCATTGTCATAATACTCTCCGCTGTACTCTTTAAATTCAGGATTGGTAGCTAAATCGACTACTATTTCAGCACCTTTACTCACTGGAGACCAGTGGTGGCCGTAGGCTTGTTTTACCATATTGGTATTGAGTAATGAACCCGGATTTACTGGAATAATCGTCCAGTTTGGTTTCTGCTTGGCTTCATAAACACTCCACATGGTAAGGGCAAGTTTGCTTTGAGCATAAGCCTCATTATCTGACAATGGAGTTTCGCCTTTTAGAGCTGAAATAGAAACTGGAGCTTGAGCCGCAGAACTCAGATTAATTACAGTAGGACTTTCGCATTTTGACAGTAAACTAGACAAACCATTTGTTAAAATTACAGGTGCTAGATGATTTACCACAAACCTTAAGTCTTGACCATTTGCAAGTCTAGGTTGACCAACTTTAAAAACGCCAGCATTATTGATGAGCACATCTAGCTTTGGACAGTTCTCATTTATATCATTAGCCATGTTTTGCACTGCAGATAAATCTGATAAATCATACGTGAAACCTTTGAGAAAAAGAGAGGGATTTAGCTGATTCAACTCTTCTCTTGTAGCTTTTACCTTTTCAAGATTACGACCATGAATGATGACTTCATGTCCTTTCTTCAGTAAAAGTTTAGCCGTTTCTTTTCCTACACCGTCTGTGCTTCCAGTAATTAAAATCGTTTTCATACGTCAAAATTAAGCCCATGTAACACCCTAAACAATAACGGTCAAAAAGGATAGTAGGAATTATAATTGATGAGATGTGAGTTAAAAAGCTTCACCAATAAAGATGTAGAAGCCCACACCGTCAGGAGTGAAACCAACATCTGCACGAGTGAAAATATCTCTCTTCGGGAAAATCAATACTCTAAGCCCGCCTCCTGCGCTCCAGAGTAGTTTTTTAAAGTTTATTGTAGGACTGACAGAACCTAATCCTGCGAATACCGCTCCTCCTATTCTCTTGCTAAATTTAAAAGGCAGCCAGCGGTGTTCTGTTTGGAAAGCCAGAAGGTTATTGTCCCTGTATTTACCTAAGTAATAGCCTCTCATCATGGTTTCTCCTCCCATCAAGCTTAATTGGTTGAACGGCACGTCTCCTGCTGTGAATCTTCCTATGAACTGAAAAGCCAGTACGTTTCTCGTAGTGGTCTGTAAAAAGGCTCTGTTGTCTGTAAATAATGTTCTATGTCTATTGGTAGAACCCCAGAAAGGATTGCTGTGCAAAACACCTATTTCAGAAAGAAATCCATGTCTCACGTTTAGCACGTTATGACGATTGTCGTAAACTAGCCCTAGACCCAAACCTAAATTAGCATATCCATCCTCACCTCTTATGCTGCCAAACGGTTTTCTTCCATCTATCCAATCGAAATTTACTTGTGTTAACCGCTCATAGTCAAGCTCCAACCCCAAGTACCAGTTTCGAGTAATATTTCTGAGGAGTCGTTCCTTAATCTGAATGAAATTGGCATTTACTACACCTAGTTCTTCTCCTGAAATGTCTGAACCTATGCCGTAGTATGACAAAGGGTAACTCTGAAACTTAAGCTTTCCTAGACTAAACCATTTGTTTTGGTCAGAATACAGCGCATGTTCAAATTGAGCTCCGTATTGACCTTCAAGTGTAAAGAATGAAAAGCCGCTCGCTTCACTTAAACGATTTGTCGTGTCCTTTTTAGCGTAATATACTAGCACGGATGAAGCACCAATTTCCCAGCTAGTTTCAGGAGCATATGAAAGTGTAGGGTACGCTAGCCACTTTGTTTTTTCTACTGAAGCAGTATCATTGAACATACGATTCAATAGCTTAGAAATTCCTGACTGAGAGAAACAATTATGACTGAAAAACATTATCAAAAAAAGAAAGAGAAGTCCATTCTGACTTCTCTTCTTATTTATGAGTATTAATGCTTTTTTCATTCCCTTCTAGTTAAACGAAGGTATGAA
>CAZTVP010000408.1:0-3030 GCA_964616995.1 uncultured Comamonadaceae bacterium | reverse complement strand
TAGATACAGCGTAAATAATAAGATGAACATTGGTGGCATTGTCATAGATAGCCTTCCTATCTGGGAATTTAAAAACTCTGGGCCGGGCACAGATGGAAAGTTCGGGCCTGATGTATTTGGAGATAAAATCATTGAAATGCGCTTTTCTGAAAGTTGCTTAGTGATTCATGATGCGCTACCAAAATATGACGAACATTACAGGAAGGACACTCTAATCTCCGAGGAAGGCATGCTGTTCATAAACGGCACTAGCTTCATCAATCAAAAAAAGGTAGACACTAAATTCCTCATTCATAGTGGTTATGGAGGTGCGCTTCTTTATGATGACTCTATTGCGCAGCAAAACCAATTAAGCCAACACATTCAAATCACAGATGAGCAAATCCTGAAAGATTCAGCTGGAAATGAAATCAAAACGCTAAAAGGGAATTTACCTGAGTTTGATCTGGCAGGCATAGAAATGAAAGACTTAACCGTAGGTTTTTTTGATGGTGCCATCGGCAGACAGCGTGTGAGTGTCTTGGGAGGAGAGGTGTTGAAGCAGTTTGATTGGATTATAGATAGGAATAGTGGAACTATTTATATGAAGAAAGTAGTATAGATGTTGATACCCTCTCTATTCCTTTTAAAGTATCCTTAGTGTGGATGTTGTTGATCATGAAGCACATTCCATCAGTCTGCTAGAGGTGAGCTGTTATGCCGATTCGGTTGAAAACACGCTGTTTTGGAAGAGTTTAATCAGTAATTTGCACCCTGAAAAGAAAGAGAACATTGCGCGATGATTGAAAGAATAGATTTTATCTGGTGCATGTTATTCTGAATAAAACTTAAAATAATGAGAAAGAACATTTTACTATTCACATTTCTAGCTTTAAGCCTAGGGTTAATTGCTCAGAAAGGATCTAATGACAGACAGTTCAAAGGAGAGATAATTCATTTAGATGGCTCTACAGTTCAGGGCTATGTTGAACTAAATGGTAATGATAAGGCTCCATGGGATAGACAAAGCGATGTGAAATTTTTTACAGAAGGAGCACTAGCAGATGGAAAGATTAAAAATAACGAGAAGACTAAATATAGTCCTAAGATATTCAAGGATATAAGCTTGAAGATGGTAGAAAATGGATTTCAGCTAAAGTAGGGATAGCTAAGCTAGAGACAGGTGTTGGATTAAATAAGAACTACTTTATGGAGGTCGTGTTGGAAGATGAAAACTGGTGCTACTACAAGCTTTATTCTAAACCAGAACCAGCTGGAACTTTGACCACTGAAGAGCAGAAAGCTGCCAGAAGAGATTATTTAGATGGTCTCAGAAATAACCCTTCACATGTGGTTGTAAATAGAAAGGGAGACAATGAATATACCATAGCCAGAAAGGTTCTTTGGTCTAAGGAATTTGAAAACTGTCCTGATGTTAAAAAAGAGTACGAGATGGGAAAAATGGGAGTTAACCCACAAGATGAAGGGAAGTCTGCCGTGGCAAATCTTACGTCTACTTATAATGAAGATTTAAGGGCTAATCTAGTAGATATAATTAATGCAGTAAATGCATGTAAATAAAATCCAGTTTTATGAATTACTTTAAAACATTAGGTCAGATATTACTCTTTATAACTCTGGCTTTAGTTAGTAGTGATGTAGCTGCGCAAAAAATTAAAAAAGTAGAACAAGGTATGTTCAACTTCGATCTACCTAGAATGAGTAAAAAGCTCGATGGTTATAACTCATATCATGTAATAGCAGAAGTTAGTAATGACAGATCTTACAGAAGAAGGATTTTTGAAGATAGAATTAGTCTTGACCCCATACCGAGGGCAGATGCCAATACTGACCCAGATTTCATTGTTTATGTAAAGGAGCTACCAATATATTTCAGAGAGCCAGAAAGAAAATCACGAAAAAAAAAGGTGGACGAAAGGGAAGTAACATATTACTATTATAAAGGGAGCTATTTAGGGAAGGCAAGTGTCAAAGTAGAAACCAAAGATGGAAATGTGGTTTATAATGAAATGATAGAAGTTACTGATTTCATTAAAGGCGGTGAGATGCGCTCTTCCAGTGAAGCCAAAGACGATTATTTGGAGAGGAAAGTTGGCTGGAGAGAGGATTCTGCTGAAAAAATAGCTGCAGAAATTACCTCTAGACTTAAGAGTGAATATACCAATGAGTCTAAGTCTCTAGTGTTTTATTCGACTAAAGTTTCAGGAAAGAAAGCTGATTATAGTGATTTTGATGTGGCTCTGGAGGAGCAGCTCAATGTGTTTCTAGACTATCAAACAAACAATAGTGTTACAGACGCCATGGCTGAAGTCCTGGAGAAGAATAAGGAGAAATGGCTCACTATTCTGAATGAGTCAGATGTGAATAATAAAAAAGCTAGGATAAACAAGAAAGTTACAGCAGCGGCTAAGTATCATTTAGGTTTTACTTATTATCTACTAGGTGATTATAAAAATGCTAATACTATGTACAGACAATCCGCTCAGCTAGAAAAGTTCATAGTACATAATGCACCTACATGGGCTGAAATGGTAGATCAGACCGAGATTAGGTATGAAAACTGGCAAGATGAATTAGACTGATTATCATTAAAATTTTAATCTAACCCGAATAAATCCTCAAGTTTCATTGAGGATTTTTTTTGAATAAACAATTAAGGTTTAGATAGAAAAAAGATGTTATAGTTGCACAAGATTCTTAAAGGAAAGGCTAAAAAATTTTGAAAAAATACTAATACAATTGATCCTTATCTAGAAAATATAATTGTGTTCAACCTGCTGATCCGTCTAGCAGCTGCTAAACGCTTATTATTTAGAAATAAACCAAGGAGAGACTATTCTATAGAGTAGTTCGGGTTTATTAAAGGAATAAATAACAACCGCTTAAGAAATTATTCAATCTCCTCATAAAGCCCATACAAATTAGGATTCCCTTTCCGAACTGTGGCTTTAAAATTCTTGAAAAGCACCTCAGTTCCTGAATTGTTCAATAAATATGTCTTCAACACAGCATCTTCTAAATTCAAGTTAA
>CAZTVP010000407.1:0-3031 GCA_964616995.1 uncultured Comamonadaceae bacterium | reverse complement strand
CTGCAGATATGCCTTTGGCTATTGATCACTTCAGATACTTTGCAGGAGTTATCAGAGCAGAAGAAGGAAGTGTTAGTGAATTAGATTCTAACACTGTATCTATGAATGTTCCTGAGCCTCTCGGAGTAGTAGGACAAATTATTCCATGGAACTTCCCCATTCTTATGGCTGCGTGGAAACTAGCTCCAGCTTTAGCTGCTGGAAACTGCGTGGTATTAAAACCAGCTGAACAGACTCCTGTAGGAATTATGATTTTAGCTGAACTTATTCAAGATATAGTTCCAGAGGGAGTGTTCAACATCGTAAATGGATTCGGTTTAGAAGCTGGAAAACCATTAGCACTAAATCCAAGAATTAACAAAATAGCTTTCACCGGTGAAACCACTACTGGACAGAAAATCATGGAGTATGCTGCTAAAAACATCATACCAGTAACTCTAGAGTTAGGTGGGAAATCACCTAATATCTTCTTTGAATCTATCATGGATGCAGATGATGACTTCTTTGATAAGTGTTTAGAAGGCGCAGTAATGTTCGCCTTGAACCAAGGAGAAGTTTGTACATGTCCATCTAGAATATTGGTTCAGGAAAGTATCTATGATAAATTTATAGAGCGAGTAGTGGAAAGAACTGAAGCCATTCAGTTAGGTCATCCGCTTGATCCAAATACTATGATGGGGGCACAAGCGTCTAATGAGCAGTACGAGAAAATCTTGAACTACATCAACATCGGAAAAGAGGAAGGATGTGAAGTTTTAACAGGCGGAGCAGCTGCCTATAATGAAGGTTTAGAAGGTGGTTATTACATCAAGCCTACTATTCTAAGAGGAAACAACAAAATGCGTGTTTTCCAGGAAGAAATCTTCGGGCCTGTAGTTTGTGTAACTACTTTCAAAGATGAAGCAGAAGCTCTAGAAATAGCCAATGATACACTGTATGGTTTAGGAGCTGGAGTTTGGACTAGAGACATGCATCAGGCTTATCAAATCTCTAGACAAGTAGAAGCAGGTAGAGTTTGGGTGAACTGCTATCATGCATACCCTGCACATGCTCCTTTTGGAGGTTATAAAAAATCTGGTATAGGTAGAGAGACTCATAAAATGATGTTAAATCACTACCGTCAGACTAAGAACATGCTTATCTCTTATGATAAGAATGCTCTAGGATTCTTTTAGTAATTCGAACTAGCGTTTTTTATGCTGATTGGTTAGTTGTAACTGCCATTTACTCTTGAGTGAATGGCGGTTTTTTTTCATAAAAAAACCCCTTCACCAAAACTGGCAAAGGGGTAAATTATAAAATATTATCGAATCAGCCTTGTCTCACCGCAATAGCTCTGCGACACGCGGTCGATACATCTCGGTAGAGCCGAGACACTCAGGCTTCAAACTCTACAAATGTATCACCTCATCATAAGCCGCTGCTGCAGCTTCCATAACCGCTTCACTTAAGGTCGGGTGAGGGTGAACAGTTTTGATAATTTCATGTCCTGTAGTTTCTAACTTTCTAATAGCCACTATTTCCGCTATCATTTCTGTAACGTTAGCTCCTATCATATGACCTCCTAGAAGCTCACCATACTTAGCATCAAAAACCAATTTCACGAATCCATCTTTATGTCCTGCCGCAGAAGCCTTTCCAGAAGCTGAGAAAGGGAATTTACCGACTTTAACATCATAACCAGCCTCCTTAGCCTTGGCCTCAGTATAACCTACAGATGCTACCTCTGGCATGCAGTAAGTACATCCTGGAATGTTATTATAGTCAATAGTCTCTGGGTGATGTCCTGCTATTTTCTCTACACATGTAATTCCTTCTGCAGATGCTACGTGGGCTAATGCTTGACCAGGAACACAATCACCTATGGCATAATAGCCAGGCATATTTGTTTGGTAGTAATCATTCACCTGAATTTTACCTTTTTCAGTGATAATACCTACATCTTCCAAACCTATGTTTTCTATGTTAGCTACTACTCCCACTGCCGACAGAACTACATCACAGTCAATTACTTCTTCTCCTTTCTTAGTCTTAACCGTTACTTTACATCCAGTTCCTTTGGTATCTACACCAGTCACTTCTGAGCTAGTCATTACCTTCACTCCTGCTTTCTTAAAGCTCTTTTCTAACTGTTTAGAAACATCTGCATCCTCAACAGGAACTATTCTATCTAAGTATTCTACTACAGTTACCTCTGTTCCCATAGCATTATAGAAATATGCAAACTCCACACCGATAGCTCCTGACCCTACTACTACCATTTTCTTAGGTTGTTTAGGTAAAGTCATGGCTTCTCTATAACCTATAATTTTCTTTCCATCTTGAGGGAGATTAGGAAGCACTCTAGAACGAGCTCCTGTGGCTATGATGATATGGTCTGCTGAATATTCTGTAGTGGAACCTTTATCATCAGTCACTTTAATTTTCTTACCAGGAGCTACTTTACCAGTTCCCATAATCACATCTATCTTGTTCTTCTTCATGAGGAACTTCACACCTCCGCTCATTCCTTCAGCTACTCCTCTACTTCTTTTTACCACCGCACTAAAGTCATGCTTGGCATCTTTTACAGAAATCCCGTAATCCTCCGCATGATTTATATAATCAAAAACATTAGCACTCTTAAGCAATGCTTTAGTAGGAATACATCCCCAATTCAGGCAGATTCCTCCTAGTGATTCTTTCTCTATAACAGCTACCTTCATACCTAGCTGTGAAGCTCTAATGGCTGTAACATAACCTCCAGGGCCTGTTCCTAAAACTATAACATCGTATTTCATAAGTGCGTGTGTTTTTTTAGCGTTGCAAAACTATTTATTTAATCCGAATTCAAAGTTTCGAAAAACAACAATCTTAGCATTCTCCTGATTCACTACTCTTTCATTCTATAATGTTTGACTAAGCTTGTAAATTGACCATAATAATTGGTCTGAGATTAGTTTAGTATTTATTTTCGCCAAAGAAACTATGGCCCCATAGTTCAACTGGATAGAATATCAGATTTCGGCTCTGAGGGTTGGGGGTTCGAATC
>CAZTVP010000406.1:0-3035 GCA_964616995.1 uncultured Comamonadaceae bacterium | reverse complement strand
ATTTATCTCTCAAAGACGCCATTACTCCTAGCGGATTAATGGCGTTTTTATGTGGTGGTTCTTGTAAATCGCTATTAAACGATGCCGGGGCTTGCGCCTACGCTGAAACTTCTGCGAAAGCGTTCGATACATCAGCTAGAGGCGGACACACGTTCGGCAAATGCTCAGTGCAGCACTCAGCCATCTTAAATTGTGCCATAGGAAGACAATCTTATAAACCGCTAATGAACGATGCCTAGTGGTTCGACCGCAGGGAGAATTGTATCGAAGGCGGAGGACTCTCAGCCACTTCTAAATGTGCTAAATGAGAACAATCATATAAATCGCTACTAAACGATGCCTGAGTGCCGACTGAAAGGAGGTGTATCGAAGGCGGAGCTCGGGCTCAGCCACCTTTTACTGTGCTAAACGAGACCCCTGTTATGAAAAGCTAACGTGCGTTTAAATGCTTTTGGATATGACTTACTAGATCTTCTCTTACATCTGCTTTTTTAGCGTAGTGAGTCCAGTTACTTACAGTGTCTTTCACCTGCTGAATAATCAAATGGGCTTTTTTAATGTTATTATCTCTGGCTATGGTCATTAAGTCTTCGTCTGAGATGTTTTCTCTTTTTCCATTTACACTTAAGGTTTGTCTGCTTACCCAGTGGTTACTTGGATCATAGGAGAAACACAAATCATAAGCGGGAGCTAAATGCCATGCTTCATTTTTCTTCATCATAAAAGAGAAGTTCTTGGTATGATCATCATAATTAGTGGCTAGTACATTGAACACCATTCTCCTGAACATTTCTTCAGCCTCTGGGTAAGTCAGCCTAAGCAAGCGCATAGTCTGAAACACTTGTTCATAACTATAACCATTCATATCATTAAAATCAAAGTGCTGAAGCCCACATAGCGACTGAATGTGATGCTTCTCATTGTTCTCTCTGTCAAACCTTTTGGTCATGAAGTGAGCTCTTCCATTTTCTTCAAGTAGTTTACATTCGTTTATGTTAATTCCTGCATCTTTAGCCATTAAATAATAAGCGTATTCTACTCTTCCCCACCCACTGCTTTCTCCAAACTGTGCTCCGCTTACTCCATCTAACTTAATCATCCAGTGTTCAAAACCCTTGGGCACATTGGCTTGTCCAGACCTCACTTCATACGTTTTAGGATTAAAGGCTATTACTGCTTTAGGTCGAGCACCACCAGCTGATGTTCCCATCTTCAAGATTTGAAGCATAGTGGCTTCTTCCTCTCTCTGCATATTGCCTATGAATGCACTTCTTTCGTCCAGCATTCGCTTTGCAACGCTGACCAAACTATCCAGTTCAATAGCGAAAGTATTCTTACTTGAACGAATCTGAGTAGGTTCAAACTCCAATGCTCCCATGCCTCTAGTGCCTATGAAACAGAGTTTCTCTACAGGGTTCATGCTGTTCTGAGGTCTACCTTGTGCAGCTAACCAAACATTAATTAGTCGGTTTCCATATTTATCTGGAAGAGCATCTGAAAGTAATCCAGGAAGGCCTTTAAATGTGGCTTCTGTATCTGTTCTTCCCTTTCTTAGTTCAGGAAAGCTGTAAATCCGAGAACCATTTTCTAGAGGCATTTTTATGGGTGATAGCTCCTGGCCATTCCTTATGAAATCTGGTGCATATTGAAAAAAACCAAGCTGCTGTGTGGCATCCCATCTAACTGCTCCTACCAGTTCTCCCCAAAGTTTTACCTCAGCTACATCTACCATCCTAGATCTTCTTTTTTAGTGGCTTTAGTGCTACTATTTCTCACACGTTTTCTTTGCTTACTCTTTTTGAGCTTAGCATATTCTAGGGGACTAATTTCTTCTGAATAGAAAAACTCCTGAAGTACTTGTAAACTATCTAATGCCCTCAGGAGTTGAATTAAACTCGTGAGACTGATGGCATTTCCTTTTTCTATTTGACTCACTGTCCAGCGGTTCAGTCCGGCATTATCTGCCAACTTAGCTTGTGTATAGTTTAATTGAATGCGCTGGTGCTTGATGAAAGCACCTATTTGTTTCACCAAAGCAGCATCAGAATACTCGGCCATATTTATGCTAGTATTTACCATCTTTAAACTAATATTTAGCTTTTAACGTTAGAATTTACTTCCAAATTTACATACAAATGTAAAGGATGCATGAACATTTTACGAAAATCGGTACAAAATGTTGGTATTTACTATAATTAATAAACATAAAATATATTAATTATAGCTTTTACTTTCAAAATAAACAAAACAACAAAACCCGAGGCATTCGACTTTTTTCGCTGCGCTCGGCTCAGCTACCTCTAACTGTACTAAAGGAGAGCGTTTTTTGAAACAGAAAGAAACCATTTCTAGTGTTTAATCATACAGGAAGAAACTACATCTCCTAACTCCCAAACTGCACATCCTCTGGCAGTCCTTTAAAACCTTCTAGCTTTTCTGTGGACTCCCCATTGTGTTTCCACACTTCTTTATAAATAGACTCATAGTAAATGTCTATTTCTAATCCTCCAGCTTTCATAAAGAACTCATTAGCCAAGGGAAGATTATCATCTAAATTCAGTATTTCTATAGTCTCACCCGCTGGGACTATAGTTCTATTTATTTGCCTATTAGTGATATACGTTTCTACAGAGTCTGGCACGTTTATAAGCTCAAAGAAGTGCCACCAATCAGAAGCCACAGAGTCCTTATACGCCACTCTAACATCTGTTATAATAGCTGGACCCACCCCATTATTCTCTACATTTAATCTAAACATGGTCAGCCCACCATCATCACTATTATGGCCCTTGGCTACTCCTAATTCTAACCTCGGCCAAACAGATGCTCTGGAGTACTCTCTTATGAGTTCACCTTCCTCAGTCATAAGCTGAGTCTGTTTTACGGAAACTATAAGCGCACATAAGCTAATAAAAGTGACACCTACTGCTATGATAAGTTGTGGATCTAACCTGCGTTTCTGTTTTGACTCCATGAGCTATGAATTAAAAGTGGCTTAAATTAAGAATAGAAAACAGAATATATATCTAAATAAA
>CAZTVP010000405.1:0-3036 GCA_964616995.1 uncultured Comamonadaceae bacterium | reverse complement strand
CATATTTTGCTCCTTCTACTAGTGCTAATATTTTGAATGCAGAGGGAGAATTTCGAAAAGGTGATGTTACTTTCAGTTTATCTCACACAGAGACAGGCCCAGATGAACACGAAGGCTGGAACTGTATTCCTAATCCATATCCATGCGCCATAGACATGATGTCAGGCGCTATAGACTTTGTGAATACAGATAGAGCCATTTATATCCTAAATCATACTCTTGGAGGAACTTGGAAAGGTGAATACATGGTATATAATAATGGAGTTTCTGTGAATGGAGGAAGTAATCTTATAGCTTCCTACCAAGCATTCTTTGTAAAGGCTAATGGACCAGGAGCTTCTATAACTTTTAGAGAGCCAAGTAAAACTACTGAACAAGGCATCTTTTACAGAACTCAAGAAGTAGAAAGACCCCTTTTAAGATTGTCTCTGAATAGAGATGAAGTAAAATATGAAACGGTGGTAGCATTTCATGATGATGCGGATGAAACGTTTAACTCAGACTTTGATGCTTATAAACAGCCTTCTACTATGTTTTCATTAGCTACTCAAGGACAAGAAGCTTTACTCAGCATAAACACCTTAACATCGTACAGAACTGAACTAGAGATTCCAATTAATGTTTATACTCCAGAGGCTGGAGCATACACTTTAGCATTAGATGAAATTCAAAACATCCAAGAGGATTTATGCTTATTCATAAGAGATGAATTAACTGGAGAAGAATATCCACTAGGCTTAGAAGAGAATGTAGTTTTTACTTCTGAAGAAGGATATGAGGGAAATAGATTTACGCTAGTTTCTAAGCCAGGAGCTTTCATTAGAGTAGATTCACCTTCATGTGCTCATGAAGCCGATGGATTCATAGAAGTAGCTCCGCTAATGGATGGCCCGTTTAATTTTACTCTTACTGATGAAGACGGAAACTTTATTGCGCAGCAGAGCCAGACAGGAAATACAGTGCTAGATGGAATAGCTTCAGGTGTGTATCAGCTGCATTTAGAGAGTGAGACTGAAACCTGCGGTACGCTTAATTACAATCTAGAGGTGTGGGAAACTCCAGAGCTTCCGCCTAGTTCAGTGAGCTACTTAAAAGATAACTGTGACCTAGATGAAGGTAAGATTTTCATTAGTGCGGACCATGATGAGGAGATGATAGTTCAGATTTATATGGACGGAGAATTAGTAGATGAAACTACCGGTCAGGAACTTATTATTTTCCAAAACCTGAATGGTGGAATATATGATGTAGAAGTAATTACAGAGTGTGGAGAAGAAAATCACTCGGTAGATATAGAGAATCATGATAGAGTAGTAGCGGATTTCGAGTTGCCAGAATCAGAGGAATTATTCAATGGTGAAGCAGTAATTACACTAACTAGTCAGTCTCAAAATTCTATTCAGGATGAGTGGTACTTGGGAGACGAGTTTTTATGCCAAGGAGAAATTTGTACTGTGAGCTTTACAGAAGAAGGGGTGTATGATATCACATTGGTAAGTCAAGATGCGGACTGCTCTAAGGAAATGACTAAGTCTATAGAAATTTCATCATTCGATGTAAATCATGACGAGATGAAAGAAGACTTTTCTCTGGGCATGAATGATTTTTACATTCAGATTCAGCGTACTGAAGGCGAGAAAGTGTTTGATAGAGTTGAGGTATTTGATGTGAAAGGAAGGTTGATAGAATCGAATAGCACACGCGCTGCTAGTAGCTACTTTATGAACCATAGTGATTACACTCCTGGAGTATATATCCTGAGACTTTCACATAACGGTCATACGATTCATAAAGAAAAATTCGTTAAATAATATAGATTACCTAATCTAACTTTAGGGTTTAAACCGATGCGCTTAATGACAGCGTGTCGGTTTTTTTTATACGGTGCAAAACTCTTCCATTACCCTCTCCACGAAACTCTTCCAAGAGTACTTCTCTTTTTCGTGAGTTAGGTTGGCCTTGAATTCAGATGCTCTGTTCTGGGAAAAATAATCGAATAGATGTTGTGCTATTTCATCAGGGTTTAACTCAGAGATGTAGCCTACTTTTTCATGAGTTACCATTTCAGTTAGACCTCCTACGTTCGAAACTAGTAGTGGAACGTTAAAATGGTAAGCCAGTTGAGTAACGCCACTTTGAGAAGCGGTCTTATAGGTTTGAGCCAATATATCTGCAGCACCGAAGTACACTGGTAATTCCTCCTCGGACAAGAACTTGTCGTGTATAATTACATGTTCTTTCAAGTTATGCTGAGCTATAAGTTGGTCATATTTAGAACGGTCTTCATAGAACTCACCGGCTATGAGTAGTTTAACTGGTAGATGTAAGTCATGAGCAAGTTTACCTACGGCTTCTATGAGAATATCCAGTCCTTTATAAGCCCGAACAAGCCCAAAGAATAGAACCAACTTCTCTTCTGAAGAAATAGAATAAGGAACGTCTTTACGAGCTTGTTCTTTAGAAATAGGAGTAGGAAGCCCAGTGTTTATAGGGTGAAATAAATCTAGTACAGATTTAGAAGTAAACTGAACCAGTTCTTTTTTTACATGACTCGAGAGTGTTATAAAGCCATCAGCAGATGAAACGAAGTAGTTGGTAAACATTCGGTCTCCGAAGCGTTTTTCATGAGGAAGCACATTGTCACACAAGGCTAAGATTTTAGTCCTTTTATGAATCAAGCGAGCTATGCTCCCTAAACAAGGAGCCATAAACGGAAGCCAATAGCGGGTGATAACCAAGTCAGGTTTTAGCTTATTGATATAACGGGCAGTGTTTATCCATGAAAGAGGATTTACGCTACTCATTTTTCGCGTAATCTTTAAGTCGCTAGGAGCGGGGTCTGAAGTGTACTGGTCAGAGCCAGGAAATAAGAAATTGGGATACTGGGTCGTAAAAGTGACCTGTTCAGCATCATGACCTAATTCTTGAAATGCTTTACACAGCGAATGATTCGTGTCTGCTATTCCTCCTCTAAACGGGTGAGCTGGCCCCAGAACTACTACTTTCATTTAAGCTATGTTTATGAGTTTTAGTTCT
>CAZTVP010000404.1:0-3048 GCA_964616995.1 uncultured Comamonadaceae bacterium | reverse complement strand
GATTTGTTGATCAACTTTGCAGGTGCAGAAGCTTATGCCAATAGAAACTCTACAAACATAGAAATAGTAGGTATTTCAGGTGGGCAATTACTGGAAGGAGTGGATTTAGAAACAGCTCAGTCTTTCTCTCAGCCATTTGTGATTAAAAGAGCGCCTCTGGCTTATGGAGATTCTTACACAGGTAATACCTCTTTTAATGTGGCAGTAGCTACGGCAGATTTTGGCCCTTTGGCAGATGTGCTAGGAGAGTTTGCCCCTGAAGGAACTACGGTAGATTCTATAAGAACAGTCTTTGACATTTCTAGAACTGAAACTGTGGATTCCTATGGAACTATTCAGTTTGGAGAAAATGAAATTCCAGTACTCAGACTGCTCCAGACGGATGAAACTACTATCGGGGTTGAACTGCTGGTTGGAGCTGGAGGTTTTACTTTTTGGCTTAGCATCACAGATTTAATAGACTTAGGAGAGCTTGGCGTAGAAAGCACAGTTACTACAAACTATATATTTTTAGATGAAGGATCTAAGGAAAGCGTGTTAGAAGTGAATGTAGATAGTTTTACTCAGATCCCAACAGGAAGATATAATGCAGATTTTACGAATAGTATTGGTGAACTATCTCGCGGTGCAATGGTTACAATTTATCCAAATCCAGCATCAGAATCTGTGACAGTAAGTGGAAATGAAGTGGACGAGATTCAAATATTTAATCAGTTAGGCCAGATGGTTAAGTCACAACGACTAGAAGCTTATGCTGATAATAAAGTGAGTATTGACGAGCTAGAACATGGAGTTTATTTGGTTCAGATTTTTGGAGAAAACGAACTTTTGCGCAGCCAAAAACTATTAGTTGAGTAGAGCATTTCTTTCTTGAACCCTTAAGAAATATGAAACCGTTAATCTTTAGCGGTTTTTTTTATGCGCAGTGAGCTGTACTAATGTGGGCTTCAGAAAGAGAGGAGTTACGCAGTTCATCCCAGTTATTCACTTGGAAACACACCTTCTTGGCTTCGCCAGGTTTGAAAATGACTCTTTCATTTTCGATAGCACTGAAGATGTTCGAAACGGTTACACTAGGAGCTATGATGCACACATTTTCAATATGCATGGGTAAGCTCGATAATAAATCTATACATTTCTCGTCATCTAAATCTTGAATCATAGGATGGATTCTCAATACTTCATCTGAGCTCAGATTATGTGTTTTGCACAACTTAAAACCAGCGGCTTTAGCTTTACTAAAGGTAGAACAATAGATAATAGTGTTGTTCCTGTTAATGCTGTTTTCATTAGTGTTTAAAAGGATTTCACCTAGGACCTTTTTTTTGGTTTTGAGAATTCCTAAGAGTCTCTTTCTCTTAAATAAAGGAGACCTTATTAGAATGAGAGATTTCATGACATTATATAGCTAAGGAGATTCTAAGATACGATTTTTCCACAATTGATAAAACTCAACTATTCGTATGAGTTGAGGCGGACTATAATTTCTACATTTGATTAATTCTAAAAAAGGAACATGTCAGACGATCAGAAGGTGATTTTTTCCATGGTCAAAATCAATAAGACCACACCACAAGGAAAGCATATATTAAAAGATATTTACCTCTCATTTTTTTATGGAGCCAAAATCGGAATCATAGGTTTAAATGGTTCGGGTAAATCTACGGTAATGAAGATTATAGCTGGGCTAGATGAAGCATACCAAGGTGATGTTGTATGGAGTGAAGGATATACAGTGGGATACCTTCCTCAGGAGCCTAAGTTAGATCCAGAAAAGACGGTTAGGGAAATCATAGAAGAAGGACCTCAGGAAGTAGTAGATGCTTTAAAGCAGTACGAGGAAATCAACTTAAGATTTGGTGATGAGGAAATTCTAAATGATCCTGATAAGATGCAGGCTCTCATGGATGAGCAGGCCAAGGTTCAGGATGTCATAGAGTCGCTAAATGGATGGGAATTAGAAACCAAGCTAGAAATAGCCATGGATGCGCTAAGAACACCTCCTCAAGACCAAAAAATTAAAGAGCTCTCTGGAGGAGAGAAAAGAAGAGTAGCGCTGTGCAGACTTCTATTAAAAGAACCGGATGTTCTATTATTAGATGAGCCTACTAACCACTTAGATGCAGAATCTGTGCAGTGGTTAGAAATGCACCTACAACAATATAAGGGAACTGTAATAGCGGTAACTCACGATAGGTATTTCTTAGATAATGTAGCTGGTTGGATTTTAGAATTAGATAGAGGAGAGGGAATCCCATGGAAAGGGAATTATACATCATGGTTAGAGCAGAAAGGTAAAAGACTAGCTCAAGAGGAGAAACAGGAATCTAAGCGTCAGAAGCTCCTAGCTAGAGAGTTAGAGTGGAGTAAAATGTCACCTAAAGGGAGAAGAGCTAAGAATAAAGCTAGGTTAAATAATTATGATAAGCTTCTTAGTTCAGGTGGAAAAGAACAAGAAGCCGTCCTAGAAATTCCTATTCCAAATGGACCTAGACTAGGGAATAATGTGATTAATGGAGAAGGTGTGACTAAGGCATTTGGTGAAAAGCTTCTGATAGACAATTTAGAATTCAAGCTTCCTCCAGCAGGAATAGTTGGTATTATAGGGCCAAACGGTGCAGGTAAAACCACACTCTTTAGAATGATGATGGGAGAGGAGCAGCCTGATTCTGGGTCTATTACCATAGGAGACACTGTAGAAATAGGTTATGTAGATCAAACGCATAAAGACTTAGACCCGAGTAAATCAGTATGGGAAGTGATAAGCGGTGGAAATGAGAACATAGAAATTGGAGGGAAGAACATTAATTCACGAGCATATGTGAGTAGATTTAATTTCACAGGGAGTGATCAGCAGAAAAAAGTAGGAGTTTTATCCGGTGGAGAGAGGAACCGTCTTCATCTAGCTATGACTTTAAAAACAGAAGCTAATGTGCTTCTGCTCGATGAGCCTACTAATGATATAGATGTGAACACGCTAAGAGCACTAGAGGAAGGGATTTTAAACTTTGCGGGATGTGCCGTAGTCATATCACATGATAGATGGTT
>CAZTVP010000403.1:0-3061 GCA_964616995.1 uncultured Comamonadaceae bacterium | reverse complement strand
ACTAATGAACAAGAGTCTAAGGGATATTTCCAGTTCAAGGTAAAACCCCTTACTCCTATGAATGCAGGTGAAACCATAGAAAATACTGCAGCTATATTTTTTGACTTTAATGACCCTATCATCACTAACACAGCTGTTACAGAAGCTGTCCTGCCAGATGGAATTTCTGAAAACAAGCAGCCTGTTATAACAGTTTACCCCAATCCATCTAATGGCGAGTTCAAGCTAAATACTCAGTCTAAACTTATAAGCGTAAAATGCTATAACCTTCTAGGAGATGAAATAGAAATCCTCTCAGAACCGAATGATAGATCTGCTGAAATAAAGCTAACCTCTGAAACTGAAGGAATGTACATCCTAGAAATTCAGACTGAAAGAGGAATTACGAATAGAAGGATAGTGGTAGAATAATAACCGATCTCTTCCTATGGAATAATCTTAAAAAAATGAAGTCCTAGTCACTTCATTTTTGTTTTAGCAGTAAGACTAACTAATACACTTCAAACAACTCTCCATAAGCACCACTTCCATCTTCGGTCATAACTATTCTTTGCAACGCTCCACTTTTAACCAACTGAATCATTTTCTCAATATCATCACCGAATATGCGGTCTTCTTTAGCAAAGGAAACGTGATTTCTTATTTCTGAATGAATAGCTTCAACCAACTTTCCTGATTTCATGGGTCTTCTGAAATCTAAAGCCTGGGCTGCGCACATTAGTTCGACAGCCAATATCTTTTCTACGTTACAGCATATCTTATTGGCTCTTCTGCCACTGATACTTCCCATACTTACATGATCTTCTTGCCCCATGCTAGTAGGAATACTATCTGCACTGGCAGGGAAGCAAAGCCCTTTATTTTCACTAGCAAGAGCGGCTGTGGTATACTGAAGAATCATAAATCCAGAATCTAATCCAGCGGCTTCCATTAGAAGCTTTGGCGTTCCTTCATATTTTCCTTCTAGTGAAAGGTAAACTCTACGATCAGAAATATTTCCTATTTCTGAACAAGCCAAACCAGCATAATCTATGGGCAAAGCCAAAGGTTGACCATGAAAATTACCACCACTGATAGAAAGGTCTTCATTGAGAATAACTGGATTATCCGTAACCGAGTTTATTTCTACTTCTAAGGTTTCTTTCAAATGAAGCCAAGCATTTCGGCTGGTTCCATGCACCTGAGGAACACACCTCAGCGAATAAGGATCCTGAACCATACCACAGAAAGGATGAGAAGGCGCTATCTCAGAATCATCTAAAAAAGCTCTCATCTTAGAAGCTACATGAACTAATCCCAGATGAGGGCGAGTTTCATGTAAACCCTCATGAAATGGACTTACAGAACCTTTTAATCCGTCTACCATCATAGCGGCTGACACATCTGCTAAGGTTAGAATATGCTGCAAGCGCTCTACTAATTTCACTGCGTGAGCCGCTATGAACTGTGTTCCATTAATCAGCGCTAAACCATCTTTCGCTCCTAGTTCTACTGGTTCTATTCCTTTTGAAGAAAAGACTTCTGAAGTAGATTTAATCTGTCCATCTTCCCAAACTTTCCCTTCTCCTAAAAGCGGTAAAAACAAATGAGCAAGAGGAGCTAAATCTCCACTAGCTCCTACTGAACCTTGTTCTGGAACCACCGGAATCAAATCCTTCTGAATCATAAAAATAATTCGGTCTAGCACATGTTCTGAAATACCTGAAAAGCCCTTAGCTAAAGCGTGAGCTTTTAGAATAAGCATAACCTTAGAAAGTTCCTTAGAAATAGGTTTTCCAGTTCCTACAGAATGACTGAGAAGAATCTTCCGTTGTAACTCTTTGGTGTCTTCAGGTGATATCTTGGTATCGCACAGCGGGCCGAATCCTGTGTTGATTCCATATACCGTTTTTTCACCTTGAGCCAGATTTTCTACTATACTGGCTGACGCTTTTACAGCGGCTCTGGACTCTTCTGAAAGCTGAATATCTTCTTTTCCACGAGCTATTTCTAAGGCTTTACCAGCCGTTAGATGGTCTATTCCTAGATTAAACATGTGTCAAATTTCGGTACTTCGGTTTCAAGTACAAAGGAAATTCTAGTTAGTTTCATCACATGAAAAAAACTGATTTCATACCAGAAGGTCTTACTTATTTTAATACCGCTGGAGATGGCTTGATGAATTTGCAGCATCATCATAAACTCAACCTTATTCGAGAAGAGTTTAGAACTAATATGACAGAAGCTCGCCTAAAGTTCATCACTGAAGATGAAGCCGTTATAAGGAAGAAAGCAGCCCAGTTTCTGCGGTGCAAAACACACGAAATCTGCCTAACCAAATCTTTTAGCGTTGGGTTTAATTATCTCCTTCCATCCTTACAAGCATATAAAAAAGTACTTCTGCTAGAGAATGATTACCCAAGTATTTGGCTGCCTCTAGGCTTGAGGGATTTAGAAATCAGTTATGTTCCTCAGTTAGAAGATTTCACCTTCTCAGCGGAGCGTATCATAGCCAAGGCCGAAGAGTGTAAACCAGAAATAATAGCATTAAGTCATGTGCAGTATTCTAGTGGATACTTGGCTGATATTAAGAAGGTTGGAGACTATTGCGCAGCTGATGACATTCTATTTATAGTAGATGGAACTCAGGCACTTGGATGTGTTCCTGTAAATTTATCTGAGCTAAACGTAGATGTTTATGCTGCCAGTACTTATAAGTGGATCTGTGCAGGTCATGGATGCGGGTTAATGTATGTGAGTGAAGCATGGCAACGCAAGCTTCACTACAAAACAGGTGGATTTATGGCTTGGTTTGAATCTGGAAACGAATGGAAAACCCAGCAGTCCCTAACTTTTCTAGAAGCTGGACATAAAGACCACGAAGCTTTTTACCGTTTAGAATTAGCCTTGGATGATGCACTTGAAAAAGACTTTAGAGAAATTCACGAACAGAATCGAGGTCTGATATTTCAGCTAAATGATTTGTTCATGAAACGTGGATTAAATGTAGTCTCTAATTTTTCTGAAGAAAACACTGCTGGAATTACGGTAATTACTGACCCAGGAGGACTATATGAAAGAC
>CAZTVP010000402.1:0-3068 GCA_964616995.1 uncultured Comamonadaceae bacterium | reverse complement strand
AACCATAGCGGTCCGCGTGCCGCTGAAGCTTTAGCGGAGGCGCAGCTATGCTGAATTTCATAAAAGTCCTGATTTCTGTGTGGTTTGAAATATCATGACGAAACCCTAACGCATAATTCGAGTTAAAGTGGCAAGTTAACACAAAAAAACCCGATGGAATATTCCATCGGGTGTAGGTTAAATCTGAATTTGTTAGGTTTATGTTTATTCGTTTATAATCTGTTCTAAAGTAGTTTTAACCTGAGAGCATTCCGCATTTACTTGCTTAACTAACTCCGCCAACTGCTCCGTGTTCTGTCCGGTCTTAGAACTTCTTTCTATCTCCAGAACAAGGGTTTCCATTTCTTTAAGTCCAAGCATAGCTATGCTACTTTTAGCTTTGTGAGCAAGCGGGTGTAAAGCGCTGTATTCAGCTCTTACTATACACTCTTCCATCTGATTAAAATAAGTGGGAACTTGTTTAATAAACATAGAAATGATTTGGTTAATCATCTGTTTATTTCCTTGGAAAACTTGGTTTAAATACGAGAGGTCAAAAGAAGCTTCTGAGTTGTGCTCTTCTATCATCTTTAAGTAGTTTGGTTAATGTTAGATTTTTTTACGCGGATTCTTTCTTAAAGGTTTCAGAGTTTTCATCCGAGCTTGTTTTCATGCCAGAGAAGGTTCGTATTTTCGCCATTCAGACTTACGCGTAACATGAAAAAAATATTAGTAACTGGAGGAGCTGGATTTATAGGAAGTCATACTGTAATAGAACTTCTTAATGCTGGATATGAACCAGTTATTCTAGATAATTTTTCTAATTCTGAACCTTTTATCATAGACCGTTTGAAAGAGCTATCGGGGTTTTCTTCTTTGAAGGTTTACGAAGTGGATTGTACAGATTATAATGCAGTAGAAGATGTATTTTCAAAGGAGAGTTTTGATGGTGTCATTCACTTTGCAGCGCGAAAAGCGGTAGGAGAATCATTTAGTATTCCACTAGAATATCATTTCACTAATCTCAATTCTCTAAATGTGGTTTTAGCCAGTATGAAGAAGTTCAAAGTGTCTCACTTAGTTTTTTCATCTAGCTGCACAGTTTACGGAAATGCAGAGGATTCACCTGTAACTGAGGACTCTATAAAGAACTCTCCTACTTCTCCTTATGGCAGGTCTAAAGCTTTTAGTGAAGCCATAATTCAAGATGCTCATAGAGCAGATGACAGCGTACTTTCTGCCGTTCTTCTTAGGTATTTTAATCCTATAGGTGCTCATCCTTCAGCTCAGATAGGCGAGCTTCCCCTTGGCCCTCCAAATAATCTGGTTCCATACATCACTCAGACTGCCGCTGGTTTAAGGGAGTGTTTGACCATTTTCGGAAATGATTATAATACAGAAGATGGCACATGTGTGAGAGATTACATTCATGTAGTAGATGTGGCTAAAGCTCACGTTTCGGCCCTTTCTTGGATTGAAAAACAGCCTAGAACCATAGACTCTTTTAACCTAGGTTCAGGTAAAGGAGATTCTGTTCTTAAGGTGGTGAACACTTTTAAATCAGTTAATCAAGTAGAGCTTAAAACTACTATTGGCCCCAGAAGAATAGGTGACGTAACAGAAGTCTATGCAGACCCATCTAAAGCTAAAAACGTATTAGGTTGGCAGACTGAATATAGTCTTGAAGATGCATTAAAACACGCCTGGAAATGGCAGGAAAGTCTTAAGAAGTAGCTGGCGCAAAACACTAAAAGTAAAAGCCAGTTATTACGGTCATATAGTTGATACCAAACCCAATAACCGAACCTGAAACCACTTCCCACAAAGTGTGTTTACCCGCGTAGATTCGTGCCGTACCTACTAGCCCGAGAACAAGTGCGGAAGTAATTAACCAAAAGACCTCATCATAAACTGCATGAAACTGATAGATATGCGCTAATGCTGAAATTCCACCGAGCAGTCCTCCAGCTCCTATAGCGTGTATGCTAATTTTAAACTTCGTATTTATGACAATAGCAGCCAAAACTGAAATAATTATTCCTGTAAAAAGAGAGTAAATATCAGTAGGAATAGCTATCACGCCAACTTTAAATCTCAAGAGCCCGTAGGTCATTCCGTAATAAAATACCATAAGTAAAAAAGGAACTAAACGCTCAGAACGCTGGGAAATCTCCAAGTCAGAAATCATTTTTCTAGAAATCATAGTTCCCAAACTTATAGCTGGAGCTACTACGTTAATAAGCATGATAATTACAAGGAAATTCTTGATACTAGCATCCAGAGCAAAATAGATATAGCCCACAAAATACATAGCTATTAAACCTCCGAAAAGAGGCATGAAAAGCGGATGAAAAATGACCGCTATGGCATTAAAGAACTGTCTCATCTAGAGTTCTTTCCTCAGTCTGGCTACTGGAATGTTCAGTTGTTCTCTGTACTTAGCTACTGTTCTACGTGCTATGTTATAGCCTTTATCCTTAAGTACTTGGCAGAGTTTTTCATCTGTAAGCGGCTTCTTTTTATCTTCCTCATCTACAGCATCTTGCAGAATTTTTTTCACCTCTCTAGTACTAACTTCTTCTCCTGAATCTGTACTTAGAGATTCTGAGAAAAAGGACTTCAGTAAAAACGTTCCGTAGGGAGTTTGAACATATTTACTGTTTGCCACTCTACTTACTGTACTAATGTCCATCTGAACTATCTCAGCTATGTCTTTTAAAATCATAGGACGCAGCTTGGTTTCATCTCCAGTTAAGAAATACTCCTTCTGAAATTCTGCTATGGCATTCATGGTAAAGAGTAAGGTCTGCTGACGCTGTTTAATAGCATCTATGAACCACTTAGCACTATCTATCTTTTGCTTTACGAACTGAATAGCTTCTTTCTGTTTTTTATCTGGTTTTCCTTTAGATTCAGAATACCCTTTGAGCATTTCCTTATAAGCTCTACTCACTTTTAGGTCTGGAGCGTTTCTTTGATTCAGATTTACCTTTAATTCATCATCATCAGTAGAAAGCATGAAATCAGGAACCACTGCCGCTATGGATTTAGCGGTTTCTTTAGACGTATTACCTGGTTTAGGATTTAAC
>CAZTVP010000401.1:1673-3080 GCA_964616995.1 uncultured Comamonadaceae bacterium | reverse complement strand
TATGTTCTTAGCACTGCTTTTTCTTCCTGTGATGCGCTGGTTAAGAGCTAGAGGACTTCCCAAATGGCTTAGCATAGGAGTAATTATAGGGATCATAACCGTTATTCTAAAGTTGTTCGGTGAGTTGGTAAAACTGTCTAGTAAAGAGATCGTTTCTGCGGATAGTGACTTTTTTATTCGAGCAGAAGAAAAGATAATTACTCTCATAAATACGGTAGAGCAGTTTTTTGGTATCCAGCGAATTGGAGATGAAAATGTACTGCTGCACTACTTAAGTCAAGCTAATATATTTAGCAATTTTGGCGGGACCCTTAATTTCCTCGGGGATACGCTTACCATGCTTTTAATGACAGTATTCTTCGGGGTGCTGCTGCTTATGGATTCTTTTAACTTCGAGAAGCTTCTTACCAATACGGTTTTCAAGTCCAAGAACATGTCCATTCGTACCTTTTTGAAGATAGAAAAAGACATAGTTCGATTTCTAATTGTTAAGTTTCTAGTCAGTCTAGGTACGGGAATCGGATTCACCTTGGCTTGCTATGCCTTTGATGTGAGTTTTCCCATCTTTTGGGGAGTCTTTGCTTTTGTCATCAACTTCGTTCAAATGGTGGGCAGCGTTATTTCTGTGGTGCTGTTGTCCATTTTTGCCTTCGTGGAGATAGAATCATATCCATTGTTGTTAGCATTTGCACTTGTCATCACTGGAGTTCAGGTGCTCTTCGGAGCGGTGTTGGAACCTATTTTTATGGGCAAAACCTTCTCTTTAAATGTGGTTACCGTTTTAGTCATGCTTATGTTATGGGGATTCATTTGGGGAGTTCCCGGTCTTATTCTAGCCATTCCCATTACGGTGATTGTGAAGATTATTCTGGAGCAGCTTCCTTCTACTAAAATGATAGCAGATCTAATGTCTGGCCAGTCTTAGACAGGTTTTTCTCTGCGGTGCAATGGGGAAACTTCTCGAAACTAAAGCTGCGCGAATTATAGCGTAAGTATTTGTTTATAAGGTTTTTATGTGCTATTTTTAGCAGACCTTATTAAAACCTTATCCTATAATGAAAACTCATTGTACTAGACTGTCTTGCTGTCTTATGCTTATATGCTTAACACTTTCTTTAACCCTCAAATCCCAAGATAACTGTGCAGATGCTGTACCCATTACATGTGGTGAAACTGTTACTGGAACTACGGTAGGTTCGACTGTGGGTTTAGAACAAAACCTTTCTACATGTGCTACTTCGCTACAGGGACCTGGTATATGGTATAGTTTCATTTCGAAAGGAGCTGAAGTTACGGCTAGCTTGTGTAACTCATTATACGATACTAAAATTCATGTATGGTCAGGAGACTGTTCTAATTTGGTGTGTGAAACTGGTAATGATGATAGTTGTGGTTCTCAATCAGAAG
>CAZTVP010000401.1:0-1663 GCA_964616995.1 uncultured Comamonadaceae bacterium | reverse complement strand
CACATTTCAGGATGGAATGGGGCTACAGGCGATTATGAATTAGCCATCACTTGTGAAACACCAGCTTGTCTTCCTCCCACTAATGATGTTTGTCAGGGTGCATTTTCATTACCAGAAGTAGTTGAATACTCAGGAAATAATGTATGTGCTCAAGCTAATGGAATTAATGTTTCATGTGATTCTTTTTCTCCAAAACAGTCTGTCTGGTACACCTGGAATTCTGGGAATTCTGATGCTTTATCACTAGGGTTTGATGAAGGATTTGGTCAATCGATTGCTAACCCTTCCATAGCTGTTTTTGAGGGTGAGTGTACACAGTTGAATGAAATATTTTGTGAAGATCAAGCTTTCAGTTCTACCAGTTATTCCATATTTGATTTGGATTCTAATACGGATTATTACATTCAAATCTGGACCGAAGAAGACGATGATGAAGGAGATTTCCTTTTGAGTCTCGTAGGGCAAGTTGCGGGTTGTATAGTAGAAGGTGCATGCAATTATGATCCATCAGCAGAATTAAATGATGGCAGCTGTGACCTCTCATGTATAGGATGTACAGATGACTGCTCTCCAAACTTTAACCCCTCAGCTGTTTATGATGACGGTTCATGCTTAACATGTGCATGCCTTGATGATACTGAACAGTATAATTTTTGTTATGGTGATGGTCAAACAAGCTTACTTCACTTTAAAGGAGATGAAACTAATACACCTGCTACTGTGTTTTTCCAGTCAGGAATGCTAGAACAAGGTTTTGACATAATGAATGTCTATGACGGTGTGGATATTTCAGCCCCGATATTAGAATCTAATTTAACCGGAGATTTATCAGGGTTACTTTTAGAAAGCTCATCTGCAAGTGGATGGTTAACTCTAGAAATCATAAGTGACGCCTCTATATCCTGTGATTCTGATCAAGTAGGAGAAATGCAGTTTTTAACCCTATGTACGACCTGGGCTCAGCAGTATTGTCCTTCATGTAATTTTAATTCACCTTTTCCTTCTGCATACTATGATTGTTCAGGTATTTTAAATGGAACTGATTTTTCATGTTGTACGCTTTCTGGATGTGCAGATCCAGAGGCTTGTAATTTTGAGGAATGTATAAATGCGGATAATACTCAATGCTGTTATGGAGTCTGCGCTACTATAACTATAACAGATAGCTTTGGAGATGGCGGGGCTACTGTGGAAGTAACTAGTGAAGGAAGCTCATTGGCTACGATTAATTTTGTTGATGGCAGTGAGATTTCTGGAGACTTCTGTTTTCCTGAAGGCTGTTTAGAGGTAACTATAACTATAGATGAATTTCCAGCCGAAACTGAAGTGATTTTTGAAGCGGGAGATGGGCCTGTAGTGCTAAAACCTCAGTCTAGTTCTGAAAACATAACGAGTGTAATCGTATCACCTTCTTTGGATAGTCCATGTACAGCAGAGTATCCAGGGTGCTGGGATCCAGAAGCACTAAACTACTCACCTTATCTAGTCTTTGACTGCGAAGGAGCCGCAGACTGTTGTATCTATCCTGTAGATATTTGTTCATCAGCTACGCCTATGGTGTCAGGAGTGTCATATGACTGGGATACGAGTGAAACAGATGTCTTATCTGGACAATACGTGTGCTCACCCACTCTGGCCATAGAACAGTGGTTCGCGTTCACTC
>CAZTVP010000400.1:0-3084 GCA_964616995.1 uncultured Comamonadaceae bacterium | reverse complement strand
AGGAGGAGATGAGTATAGGCCTGATAGTATGCGGTTTAATTTTAAAACCGAAAAAGCCTTTATTAGTAATGTAGTTACCCAAAATGGAGAATTTTATCTTCTTTCACAGGATACCAAGCGAGAGAACAAAGAGAAAATATACTTAGGTAAAACAAAGATTACCACTTGTGATAATCCAAATCCGCATTTTCATTTTCATGTGAAAAAAGCTGCCCTTGTGACCAATGAAAATGGAGACAAAATAGTTTCAGGTCCGGTGGTCTTGAAGTTTAGGAAGATTCCTACCCCGCTGGCGCTACCTTTCGGGTGGTTTCCAAATACTTCAAAAAGAAGTAGAGGAATTATAATTCCATCCTACGGTAATGCTCAGACGCTAGGGTATTTTTTCAGAGATTTCGGATACTACTTACCCATTAACGATTACTGGGATACTCGATTCCTTGGAGATATCTACACAAGGGGTAGTTGGGCATTGAAGAACATTACTGCGTATAAAAAGAAGTACAAGTATAATGGCAGGTTGAATTTTAGTTTTTCGAAGATAAAAACGGGATTTCAAGAGCTTGAAAACTATTCTGAAAATACAGATTTCTTCGTGAATTGGACACATGCAATGGACGCTAAAGCTAGACCTAACTGGAGGTTCAGTGCTAGTGTAAATTTAGGTACAAGCTCTAATTTTAGAAATAACTTTAATGCTAGTCAGGAAAATTTCTTAACTAACACTTTTAGTTCTAACGTATCAGTTACTAGAAGTGGTTTAGCACTTTTTAAAGGGAGAATTCCGGCTACTATTACTGCTAGTGCTAGGCATTCTCAAAATACTGCTACTAGAGTGGTTTCACTAACGCTGCCACA
The DNA here is from genome assembly GCA_964616995.1 of uncultured Comamonadaceae bacterium. Taxonomy (GTDB): domain Bacteria; phylum Bacteroidota; class Bacteroidia; order Flavobacteriales_D; family Sanyastnellaceae; genus ASP10-05a. The sequence continues at coordinate 2,226 of CAZTVP010000400.1, read as the reverse complement.
GTTAAGTTTTCAAACAAATCGAGTATTTCCATTTAAGGGCTCAGGTAAAACAGCTAGATCTGCCTTAGGAAAGGCATGGCAGGGTATAGGGGTTACGTATACCGGAAATTATGAGAATCGTGCTATTTTGAGAGAGCAGGATATTCGATTAAATGCGCTCGGTACTCTGGCTAATGACTTTGATGCTGGTCTGAGAAACCAAGTAAATATGTCTACAAGTATAAAGGCAAGTATATTTAGCATTAATCCTTCATTTGGTTTTAATTCTAATATTTACAATGAGACATTAAGAATCACTTATGATCAAGAAAACCTAGAATCAGTTAGAGACACCATTACTGGAATAGATGCATCTTATAACTGGAATGCAAGTATCAATGCTACCACTAAGGCCTTCGGAACATTCATTTTTAGAAATGCTAAGACGATTAAAGCCATAAGGCATACCATAACACCTACTGTAGGTTTTAGATATAGACCCCGCACAGGAAGCAGAGAGTTTGGTTTCGTAGGAGAAGATGCTACTCCCGTTTCTTATGACCCACAGGAAATAGGAATATTTGGTTCAGCTAGTAATTATGCTAATAGTGGTTCTCTTACTCTAGGACTGTTGAATAATATAGAGATGAAGGTTAGAGGTAAGAATGAAGGTGACAAACCAAGAAAAATCCCTATAATAGATCGAATTAATATAAATACCAGCAGGGATATGGCGAGGGATTCTTTGAATTGGAGTGATGTAGCCATTAGCGCAGGTACTCGAATAGGGTCTAAGTTTAATGTGAATTATAACTCCAGCTATTCTATGTACGACAGAGATTCTGATGGAAATATAGTGAATCAGTTTATGTGGGATACTCAGAGAACACCGCTAAGATTAAGGAATATGGGTGGTGGGGTTACTTTAACGTTAAGAGGAAGTGATTTTAAACGAAAAGATAAATCACAGAGTAAAGGGCTTCTTAAGGGACCAGAAGATGATCTTAAGGATGTTCCTGAAGAGTTGAGGGAGGAGATAGATAAAAACAGGGCAGATTTCGTGGATTTTTCTGTGCCCTGGAGTTTGAATTTAAATTACACTCTGAATAGAAGAGCTGGCTTTAATAATGATCTTCAGGCGGATACATTTAACATAGTTCAGAGTATTACGGCTAGAGGAGATATAACTCTTTTTGAAAAATGGAAAATAGGATATAATACTGGATATGATATTCAATCCTCAGAATGGACACCTACTACGCTCTCATTATTCTGGGATCTTCACTGCTGGGAGTTTAAATTCGATGCTATTCCTATAGGGGTAAGAAAAAGCTTTACGGTGCAAATTAATGTGAAAGCCTCAGCGCTGAAAGATATGAGACTCATGCATAGAGGAGTGTTCGGCAATGAGAATAACTTGAGGTGATCCTATAATTTAGGTTAGTGTGGTTTTACAGTCTAGTTTTGCACCGCTAAATATTCTTAGCATCTAATTCCAGTCAAATGATAGAACTAGGCGCATTCAACACCTTATCGATAGTAGAAAAAACGGATAATGGATTCTTTTTAGAAGATCAAGAGGAAAACCGTGTGTTTTTGTCTAAGAAGCTAGTAGCTAAAGACTATGAGATAGGAGAGGAGTTGGATGTATTTGTGTATGAAGGAGTGTTAGGAGCTAAGAAAGCACTATTAGAAAAACCGAAAATAGCCTTAGGGGAAATAGCTTACTTACCCGTTAGTAGTATAGAGGAAAATGGAGTGTACATGGACTGGGGAGTGGAAAGAGGATTGTTAGTTCCACCTAAGCAGGAGGGAGAACGAATGGAAGAAGGTGGCTCTTACCTCATTTACATGTATAAAGACCGCGAATCAGGAAAGGTCTATGGCAGTAATAGAATAGAAAAGCGACTGTCTAATGAGGAACTTACGGTAAAAGAAGGTGATAAGGTGCATGTAACAGTTCACCGCCAAACGGATTTAGGTTACGCATTAATAATTAATCATAAACACCGTGGAATGGTGTTCGAAAGTGATATTTTTCAAGACTTAGAAGTAGGTGATGTATTAGACGGATATGTCAAAAAAATCCAACCTGAAAATAAATTAGATATTTCTCTAAGGCCCATAGGGTTTCTGAATACCATAGGGCCTGATGCTAAAAGGATTCTGAAAGAGTTAGAAGAGAATGAAGGTTTCCTGCCGCTTACAGACAAGAGTCCACCAGACTTAATAATGGTGGAGCTTAGT
>CAZTVP010000399.1:0-3087 GCA_964616995.1 uncultured Comamonadaceae bacterium | reverse complement strand
TGCAGTCAAAGCTTGAAAATGGGAAACTTCTCCTGCATCATTTGGGTCATCATATCTACCTCGGACTACATCAAGAGCATGCTTAAAACCTCTGATATTAATAAACCTCATGTAAAAAGTAAATATTAGTGCTCCCACTACTAACCAGATTAAAACAAAAGGGATTTCCTTCCCAAAAATCTCTACCGGATAAAATATGTAATCCATTAAAAAACCTGTGACTGGTTCCATAATGTCATTCATGTGGTCGTCAAAGGTCTTATCCTGACTAAAAGAAGTCAAAGAGGTGAAAAGAAATGAGAAGAAAAGAAGTGATTTAGAGAATAAGAGTCTCATACTAGAAGCTTTTGATTTGTTGGTTAGCTTCAAATATAGGGTTTCACATCAAAAAACCGAGTAGAGTTATGAATATTCAGATATAAAATCTTGTATATCAGTAGATTTACCGAGCAAAAAAAGTTTGTCTTCCTTTTTTATTTCCAGGTTGATGGGGTTAACGATTATTTCGCCATTGCACCGCTTACAACCTATTATATTCAAATTATAACCTTCCTGCACATTAAGTTTATCTTGAGCTACAGACTCTGGAAAGGCATCAAGTTCTTCTAAGATTACCTCTTCTAAGTTTACATCTCCAGCTCCCTGAACACTCATGTAATCCATGAATTCCATAATATCCGGATTCACCACTAGGCTAGCCATATGGGCTCCTCCAACATCATCTGGCATAATAACATTATTAGCTCCGGCTATTTTCAGCTTTTTAACCGACTCTGCAGCACTGGCACGACTAATAATATTCAATTTAGGATTCAACTCCTTGGCAGTAAGCACCACATAAAGGTTATCAGCGTCTTTAGGAAGTGTAGTGATTAGCGCTGAAGCTCTCTCTATTCCAGCGGCTAATAAATTTTGGTCTTTGGTAGAGTCTGCATAGAGGAAATGCATACTGTGCATGTCAGGTTTCTGATTGGATTTGTCCTCATCTATTTCGATTACCACGTACTCCTTTTCATAACCCGTGAGCTTTTTAGCCGCTCTTCTACCTACTCTGCCGTAACCGCAGACTATGATATGCCCGCTTAGATGGTCTATTCTACTTTTCATTCTTCTTTCTAAAATGGATTCTTTAAACTGCCCTGAAACAATGTATGATGTAATTACCGAAATAGCATAAGCAAAGGTGGAAAAACTAAGTATGATGAGAATACTGGTAAAAATTTTTCCGTTTTGTGATAGCGGCTTTACCTCTTCAAATCCTACCGTGCTCATGGTGAGCATAGTCATGTAGAATGCATCTACAAGATTATAATCTTCTAGGACTATATAACCACCCGTGCCGATAAAAATTAGTAATACTACTGCCAGAAAAGAATAATAGATTCTAGAAGTAAGAATACTGCTTTCAAAAAGGTCATTCATCTAGCTCCCAAATAGTAGGTTTCTTGGGTGCAAGTTTAAAATATTCTTTGTTTTCCAGAAGGAAAACCATGATTAAATATAGGATAATGGGAGACCCTAAGGTGATGAATGATAAGTAAATGAAAGATAATCTTACCTTGTGTGGTTTAATGCCCCAGTATTTTCCCCAATAGGCACAAACACCAAAGAACTGTCTCTCCAAAATGTCTTTTATGGAATTATGCATGATTAGTACTGTTTGATTAATTCTACTCCGAATAAGCAAGTTAAACATTTTTTTCGCTCACACTTCTCACGTTTTAATTCAATAACGGCTTGTGAGTGCTTGGCATTGTGGATTGTTAAGCCAAGTTTTTTCCATTTGGTTATGATGCTATTGGATTCAGCGCTGATATCTTCTAGGCAATCTACAGCCTTATAAGTGTAGTCTTCTTTTTCTTCTTTTAACCCATAGGCAAAAAGTGTGGGAGCCACAGCGTTAATAACCAAGTTCTCTGCCGAACCCAGCCCCATTTTAGCACTAAGTTTATTTTTAGCAGTGTGTTCAAAGTGATAATGAGACTTCCAGTAGTCAGACATGGGAGCCATTAAATCCTCTTTTAGCTTCTTGTAATTTTCTACTTCTAGGAGTTTAGAAAATGTTCCGGACTCACTGCTTATGAACTGAGCAAACTGAGCCAAACGCACGGTTGGGAAATTGGAAGGGTAGGTCTTAGAAAACTTCCAACTGGCTGAATTCATTTCTACCAAGGAATATTTTTTCTTCAGAAATAAGTACTCATACCTCAGTTTCTTATGGTATTCTAGTTCTTTTTCTTCATGAAGGAAACCCGCTACACCGAATATTAATGCTTCAGTTTGGAACAAGCTATTGGCATGTTTCTTAAGTATCTTTACAGGAAGTTTGGTAGCCAAGGATAAGAATGCTTCAGAGTTCAATTTGAATCCATAACACTTGGCAAGCCACTGATAAAAGGTCTCATTCCAGTCTAATTTATTGGCTATTAGAAGCTGAATTATTTCTGTGCTTTTGCGTTGCAATCGGTTTACTACTAACCTATCTACATACTGTTCTATTTTGATAGATTCTACCTGTGGGAACTGACTGTAACATGGAATCCAATCTCTAGAGTTATTCAAATTTAAATAACTGTCCAGTTGTTGTTTTTTAATATGGTTCTTTAACTCTAGAACTGGTAAATCTCCTTTTTGGGTTAGGTAAATATCTTTATCGTGCTGATAAACCACATGCAGAATGACATTTTTATAAGCCTCGTCATACTGGTGTTTATGTGCTAGCCAGTCGCTAGATTTAAGGTGTATTTCCACATTTCCGCTCCATGTTTTATCTCCTATTTTCAACTGAGTGTTTAAAAAGTCCGGGCCTGAGTTATGATTATGGATGCCGTTTTTGATAACTGAAATAGATTCTCCCTCAGTGGTTTTGAGTTCCAAGGCATTGAACAGCTTGAATTTCCAAAGGAAATGTAGGAAGTCTTCTTTCATGGTTAAGATTAATCTAAAGAATATGAATCCAATAGTTCACATATCCAGTGAATATCTAAAATATCTGGCTCCAATTCATGAATCTTACCATCCGAACAAATAAATTTGACCTTATTAGTTCCAACTATCAAATCCTCCCCTCGATGAAGAGAATAATCT
>CAZTVP010000398.1:0-3088 GCA_964616995.1 uncultured Comamonadaceae bacterium | reverse complement strand
CGTTCTGGAGAACGACTTTAGTATATAAATACTGGGCTAGTTAAACCGTTTTATACTCCTTCTATAATATGAAATAAATCATCTAGATTAGGAGAAAGTATTATCTCTATTCTTCTGTTTTTAGACTTATCACTAGGATCTACTGGAACATATTCAGATTTACCACTTGCGCTCAGAATCTCTGGCTTTATAGTACTGTTAGCAGTCATAATTTTTACTACAGAAGTAGCTCTTAGGACACTTAGCTCCCAATTGTCTTTAGGGTGGCTATTACTATTCATTTTGTCTGTATCTGTATGTCCTTCTACTATGATTTCTAAATCAGATTGATCTTGGACAGCTTTAGCTAAGTCTATCAGTGCTTGCTTGCCTTCGTTATTAATGGCTGTGCTCCCTGAAGGGAAAAGCAGATTAGCTTCTAAGCTCACATAGACTTTTCCATTTTTCTGTTCCACGGTTAGTCCATCTCCCGTGAATCCTAGTAGAGCTGCAGAAACTTTATCTTTTAAGGCACTTACAGCAGACTGCTGCGTTTCTAGAAGTTCTTCTAGCTCCTGCACTCTCTTGGCTTTAGCTTCTAAATCAGAAGAAAGTGTGTTTAGATTAGCCTCTTTTTCATTTAAATCTGCTTCAAGGGTATTCAACATATCTTCTTTGTTCAGAAGCTCTTGTCTTGTATTATTTAACTCTGCCAACAGCTCTTGATTCTCATCTATAGACTCCTGTAAAAGGGCGTTACTTTTAGCGGACATGATTTCGTTTAGCTGATTGATCTTATCGTATTTCTCCGTCATGTGCCTTAGACTATTTCCTAAAATAGTAGTATCAGATTCTAGACCGTTCAGTTTCTCACTTAATAGATCGTTTTCTGCTTTGATCTCATTGAACTCCGTAGTCATGGACTCGTTTTCTGAACGCAAAGCAAGGTTTTCTGTTTCCATACCATTTTTTTCAGCAGATAACTCCTGATATTTTCTGTTAGGTACGCAGCTGTGCAATGTGATTACCGTTCCTATTAGAACTAGTGCAAGTGGACTAAATATTGACTTCATGGATTGGATGCATTTAAGTATTGCACCGCAAATTTCACTTATTAGACTGCGCATTAGCTTGTAGGATGAATTGTGTTTTGCACAGCTAAATGTTAGGCACACTGAGATTTTCAGTCCTAATTCTATGGATAAGAATCCTATTCATGAACAAAAATTAACAATTCTCACTAGAGGGTTTTCTGAAACCAAACGTTATACCATACGTACAGTCAATGTTAGAGTTAAGTTTAGTGTAGTCTGTAATGAAAGCGTGAAAAAGTCATGACTCTTTTACGACTTAGGCAAACTAAATTTATGATTAGACATTGAGTTAATAGTCTAAAATAAGAGAGATGATGAACGTACTTCACAATTTTGAAGCCTGGTTCAACAGGAGATTTGGGTGGTTTTTTACGAATGGACAGAAGAAGACGATTATAGAAGAATAATCAGTCATACTTAATACACACATTCTGAGGCTCTGTAAAGAATCTAAGGGCCTCTAAGCCTCCTTCTCTTCCTACTCCAGAATCTTTTACCCCTCCAAAAGGGGTCCGAAGATCACGTAGTAACCAGCAATTTACCCATACTATGCCAGCTTCTAGCAGCTCTGAAAACCGGTGTGCTCGATTTACATTTTCTGTCCAAACAGTGGCTGATAATCCGTAACGAGTGCTATTAGCATAGTCCAGCACTTCTTCTTCAGAATCAAACGGCATAATGGTTACTACTGGGCCGAAAATCTCTTCTTGATTGGTTCTACAATCGTATGACAGACCTTCTATTACCGTAGCCTGAATGTAGTACCCTTTGGCTAAATCACCTTCTAAAACAACTCGATCTCCTCCGGCCAACACAGTTCCACCTTCCTCCTGAGCCAGTTTTACATAATCAAGTACTTTATTCATGTGTAGCTCTGAAACTACGGCTCCCATCTTGGTTTCAGGATGGAGTGGGTCGCCTACTTTCATTCTTTTTACTTTCTCTACAAAAGCAGTCTTGAACTTATCGTAGATAGGTCTTTCTACAAATATTCTGCTCCCGCATAAGCAAATTTGTCCCTGATTAGCAAAGCTACTTCTGACAGTAGTAGTGAGCATTTTATCGAAATCACAATCAGCGAAGATGATATTTGGGTTTTTCCCACCCAGTTCTAAAGAAAGTTTCTTGAACTCAGGAGCTGCCTTAGCTGCTATGTATTGTCCAGTCTTAGTTCCACCTGTAAAAGAGATGGCTTTGATCTTAGGATGGCTAATAATGGCGTCTCCAGCAGAAGGCCCTGTGCCATGTATGATGTTCAACACTCCAGCTGGAAGCCCCGCCTCATGACAAAGTTTAGAAAACAAATAAGCCGTCATAGGGGTTACTTCTGAAGGTTTGGCTATCACACAGTTTCCTGCAGCCAATGCTGGAGCTATTTTCCAAGTGAATAAATACAATGGTAGGTTCCATGGTGAAATACAGCCTACTACTCCTATGGGTTTGCGCAGCGTATAATTGATAGCTCCTATTTCCATGTGGTGAGACTCAGAGCTGAACTGAGTAATGGCTTGAGCGTAGAACCTAATATTGCTCTCAGCTCTAGGAATATCTACTGCTTTAGCCAGTGAAAGTGGCTTACCATTATCTATGGCCTCAGCTTGCGCTAATTCTTCTAGGTTTTCATGGATTAAGTCTGCTAGCTTGTTTAGCACTGCTGCTCGTTTTTCTTTAGGAGTTTTAGACCAACCGTAAAAAGCTGATTCAGCAGCTTGAACTGCTTGTTCTACATCTGCTGAATCAGACTCTGGAATGGTTCCATAGACCTCTCCTCTAGAGGGATTGATATTGTTTATGGTCTTTCCACTAGAAGCTGGTTGGAATTTTCCTTGGATATAATTCAGTATTTCTTTCAAGAGCCGATGTAATTTACCGAAAGGGTGAATTTCCTTTCATTTTTGTGTCAAATCTAAATTAGAAATATTTAAATTTGCACTCCCGTTTAAAAAAACGGATCATGGATTGTCCCATGGTGTAATGGTAACACTCCGGTTTTTGGTACCGTCATTCTAGGTTCG